>JBBQJM010000070.1:0-11309 GCA_038325895.1 Mycobacteriales bacterium | reverse complement strand
TGCGTCGCCAGGAATCGGCACAGCCGGTCGAGAGTCTGACCGTCGCGGCGGACCGGCCGACCGGCCAGCACCCGTCGCACAGCGGGCGGGCAGGCGCCGAATACCACCCGGATGCCCCATTTCAGGCCCAGGTTCGGGTGTGGTGCTCGACCACCCACAGCTACCATCGCGCCCGGTTCATTCGCGTCGAGCGGGAGGTCAGGACGACACCCGAATCGGCGCTGTGGATGTGGCGTAGCTCCGTCCGACGACGGCCTTCGAGAGCCAGTGCACGGGCGGCGGGATCACCCTGCGGAGAAAGACTTTGTCGTCCGCTGGCGCGCCGTCGCACACCCATTGCATGAACCACAGTCCCTCGCGCGGACCTGCTCGTCGACCCAGTTTCTTGAAGGCCGCCTTCAGCGCGACTGGGTCCGCCTTCGAGCAGAGCTCGACCATCTCGCTCTCTTCGTGCGTGAAGTGCTCCGTGGCTGCTGCGTTCAACTCCCTGACGGCGGACGCCGCGGACGTGGCATCCGAAGCTGTCGCGCTGCCGCCGAACGTCACGAACGCCGCCCGGGCAGCGGCGAGCGCGGCCACGATGCGCTCGTGTTCGTCGGTCAACTCGCCGACCTCCTCGGTGGTCGGAGGCGAGGTCCGCAGCACCGGCCAGAGTATCTCCTCCTCGCCCTCGTGATGGTGGGTCAGCAGCCTGTCGAACCACTGGAAGCGCGCGGCGAGCGCGGCCGCTCGTTCACAATCACCGGCGGGGAAACTGTCCAGGGCCCTGGCGAAATCGTCCAGGTCACGCCGAACCGCTCGGTGGATCAGCGAGTTCATCCGTGTTCCGTCGTGCACGGAATCCGCCATTCGTGCCTCCCTGACAATCGTGGCGAGCGGTGTTCGTGGACATCCGAAGATCACGACGACATACGCGTCGGTGGCGCCAAGGAAGGTCGTTGGAGGCGGGTGGACAAGCAGACCGTCGAGATCATTTCGGGCGGTCACAGCTGTGGGACAGCCGCATCAACCCGCAGCGGGGTTCGGTGAGTCAGCCGGTTGGGGCGTCCAGGCGCAGTCGGCGTTGCTCGATGATCAGGCAGCGGTTCTCGACATAGAGCAGGCCCGCTGCCTCGGCGATGTCGCGGGCCTCGGCGGACGCGATGCCCAGTTGGAGCCACAGCGCGCTCGCCCCGGCCGCGACGGCCTGCCGCGCGATGTCCGGTGTGGCTGCCGACGGCCGGAACACGTCGACGAAACCCACCTGCTCGGGGACATCCGCGATGGTCGGAAACACCGTTTCGCCGAGTATCTCCGTCGCGGTCAGATTGACCGGGATGATCCGCCAGCCGTGTGACTGCATGTGCTCGGGCACATAATGGGCCGCCTTGTGCCCGGCGTTGCTGGCACCGACCACGGTGATCGTGTCGAAGCCACGCAGGATCTGTTCGACGATCGCGTCGGTCTGGTCAATCGTTGACGACGCCATCAGGACCGCCGGGCTGTTCCGTGGGGGAGCACGTGCATGGGTCCAGCATGGACTGCGCCACCCGAATGCCGTCGACCAGGGCGGCGTTTGCCGGGCGGTGGCCCGCCCCCGCGCGATGCTGACGCCACTCGAGCCGGTCCCACGCTGCAGCACGAGCTTCCCACCCACACTGTGAGCATCGTGGCCCCGCGCGTCGCAACCCACGCGGTCCACCAGCGGCCCCGTGCGTCGCATACCCGCGCGGCCCACCAGCGCCCGCCGCCGCACACAGATCTGCCGCGAACGGCTCGGCCGCGTGGTAACCCCCGCGTGGTAACCCCGGCGCTTCGCTCCGTGAGCGATAGATTCTCTGGGGTGAGTTTCGATGTCAGCGCGGACGCCTATTCCCGCTTCATGGGCCGCTTCTCCGAACCACTGGCAGCCGAGTTCGTTGCGCTGCTCGGTCTTCGGGCCGGCCAGCGAGTGCTCGACGTCGGCTGCGGACCCGGTGCGCTGACTCGGGTGCTGGTGCAGCGCTTGGGCGCGGACGCCGTATCTGCGGTCGATCCATCCGAGTCATTCGTGACGGCCGTCCGTGAACGCGTGCCCGGGATCGACGTGCATCGCGCGTCCGCGGAAGGGCTGCCGTTCGCCGATGACCGATTCGACTGCGCTGTTGCTCAACTGGTCGTGCATTTCATGACCGATCCCGTCGCCGGCCTGGCCGAAATGGCACGCGTGACGCGTCCCGGCGGGTTGGTCACGGCGTGCGTGTGGGACCACGGCACCGGCGGCGGCCCGCTATCGGTCTTCTGGCGGGCGGTGCATTCGGTCGACTCGGAGGCCACAGGTGAATCGATCCTGGCCGGCGCCCGTGAGGGCGATCTGGCTGCCTTGTTCGAGCAAGCCGGATTGCACGAAGTGGAGTCGACCGTGCTGACGGTCCGCGTCGGCTTCCCCAGCTTCCAGGACTGGTGGGAGCCGTTCACCCTCGGCGTGGGTCCCGCCGGGGCGTACGTGGCTCGACTGGACGAGCCCCAGCGAGCCGCGCTGGCAGCGGAATGCACCATGTTGCTGCCTCAGGCCCCCTTTGAGATCTCCTCGTCCGCGTGGACCGCACTCGGTCGGTCGTGATCGGCGTGGCCGACGTCCGAGCGAGACCTTCGAGTGTCCACAATCGGCCCTCAATCCGGCCGAAGGAGGACCGAAAGTGGTTACTCGAGTAGGCGACGGCCTCACAGTCCGGTAGCGGTGCCCGGCTTGTCTTGCGTCGCTTCGCCTCGTTTGCCGGTCGGCAATGTGTCGGCTACCACCCACCCGGCAGGGATGCGTGCATCCCCCTCGGCATCGGCGTGCGCGCACCATCGGAATCGCGCCGGAAACCCGCGACCGTGGTCTCACCAGCTCGGCCGAGGGGGCAGAGCGATCCGGCGAGGACACCACAGTGACCATCACCAGCGACAACACCACCAGCACCAGCAGCACGAGCACCACCAGCACCTACACCCTGCCGGGTGTGCCCTGGCTGGCCGTCGAAGTCAACGGCAACCAGGGCCTGCTGACCATCGCGTCCGCTCAGATCCCGGTACGGATCGTGCCGCCCGCCGACGGATCGGCGGCCCGCATCGAGGCCGATCCGAAACACGTCAACCTGTCCGCCATCTCCGCGGCGGCGGTGGCCGCCGGCGGCGCCGACCCGCTCGCCGCATTCCCGCGCGCACTGGCCGGTTTCCTTGGCGGGGTTGCCATTTCGCACGTCGGAGTGACGGTCGACCTGTCTGCCCACACCGTCACGGCCGCCGATATCACCGTCACGGCCGGGCAGCCGTGGCCGGCAGTTCCGGGGCACGTCGACGTCACCGATCTGCACGTCACCCTTGAATACGTCCGCGCCGGTGACTCCTTCACCGTCGCGGTCACCGGGGCAGGCACGGTGTTCGGCGCCGCCGTCGAGATCTCCGTGCGGCGTGAGGACTCCGGTTCGTTCACCGTGGCATTGTCCGGCCCCGACGGCGCAGGCATCGCGGTTCCGTCGTTCGCCGAGGTCGCTGGTCTGGTCGGCGGCGCCGACCTCTCCCTCCCGACCGGCTTCGCCGACCTGCCCGGGTTGGTGGTTTCCGGCCTGGATATGCAACTCACCAGCGGCGGCGTTGAGGCCGTACATGCCACGGTGGCCACCGCCGGCGCCTGGAACCTGCCTGACCCGATCGGCATCTCGATCGATGAGGTGACGATGTCCGTCGCCGCGGAACATGTCACTGACGCCGCGACCCGCACGGTCCAGCTGGCGATATCGGGGTCCGCAACGTTCGCCGGTGCGGTCATCACCGTCGAGGTCGACCGCAGCAACGGAGAATGGACGTTGACCGGTGGGCTGAAGGACGGGTCCAGGCTGACCGCATCCGCCATCGCCGCCGCCTACGGTGCCGGCCTGCCGGCACACCTGCCCGAGTTGACGCTGTCGGGCTTCACGATCACCGCCGTGTTGAGCACCGGAGAGCTCGCCGTCACCGCGGCATCCAGCACCGAATGGACGGTGCCGATCGGACCGGACGGGATCGGCGTCGGCGCACTGGCCATCGCGTTCGCCCACCACGCCCCGGACGCCCACGGCCACAGCTTCACCGGCTCGGTTTCCGGACAGGTGCACCTGGGCGGCGTCGTGGTCCCTGTCTCCTACGCGGTGCCGGGCGGGCTGACATTGACCGCGACGCTGCCCGAGTTCGCGCCGTTCAGCATGCTGCGGGACCTGTGCGGTGCAACGGTTGTCGGTTCGCTGGCGTTGCCGCCGGAACTGCTGGCGCTGACCCTGACCGACCTGGAACTGGCCATCGACGTCGAGCGCGCCGAGGCCTCCTTCGCGGCCACCGGGCCCGGCTTCAAACGGGTGCAGGCGATCGTCCGGAAGGGCACGTCGTGGGGTTTCGCCGTCGGGATCACCCTGGACGACACCTACAAGTTCTCCTCGCTGTCCCCCACCCTCGGCGGGTTGGACAGCGTGCACCTGCCCGACGCGCTGATCGTCATCTCCACGTTCGACGACACCGCGTTCACCTTCGACGAGTTGCAGCCGATCGCCGGAACCGGGGTCAGCCGTGGGCTGCTGGTCGACGGCCGGCTCGACCTGTCCGGTCTGGGCGCCGACAAATTTCTCGGCAGGGCCGAGTTGGACGTCAAGGCACACATCGGGACCAGGCTCAGCGACCTGTCGCTGGCCGCAGGCATCGGCGACGTCACGATCACCGACGGCGTCGTACTCAAGAACGCGGAGTTCGAACTGGTTCCGGACCCGGAGAACGTGTCCGTTTCGGTATCGGGAGCGGTCGATGTCACCATCGATAACAGCCCACTGGAATTCATCGGCGGCGTCCGAGTGGTGCCCAACGGCATCTCCTTCTTTGCCACCATGCTCGGCACCTGGAAGGACCCGTTCGGCGCCAAGGGCGTTGCGCTGACGAATGTCTCGCTGGAGGTGGGCTCGGACTTCGAGGGTGTCCCGTCGATCGGCATCACCGGCGGTCTGCAGATCGGCGCTTTCGCCGGCAAGGCCGCGGTCTCGTTCAATTCCGAATTCCCCACCCAGAGCGTGCTGATCGTCGCGTTCAACCATTTGTCGCTGATGGACGTCATCGGCACGTTCTGCCCGCCATCGGTGACCGCCGGCATCCCGGCGGACGTCGGCCGCACCCTCGCCGGGATCTCCTTGGACGACGTCGAACTGTATGTGGTGCCGCAGAACACCTCCATCGGCAAGATCAAGTACGACCAGGGCCTCCGGGTGGGCGGCACCCTGAACGTCGCCGGGTTCAGCGCCACGTCGATGGTGGACATCGACCCGCAGCAGGGCATTTCGGCAGCCGGGTCACTCAGCCCGGTGCATGTCGCCGACGTCTTCTCGCTCAGCGCGGATGGCGACAACACCCATGGGCCGAGCCTGGACATCGAGGTGAAGGTCACCAAGGTGCCGAAGATCGCGATCTCCGGGCAGGCGTCGCTGCTGGGTATGACGGCCGCCGCGCACGTCATGCTGTCCGACCGCGGGTTCGACTTCGGCTGCACCGGAAAGGTTTTCGGTGCGTTCGACGCAACCGTCACGGCCAAGGGAGCCAGCCTGAAGTCGGCCGACGGGTTCACTGTGCACGCCCAGATGTCGCAGAACTTCCTGTCCGACCTGACCAGCCGGGCGGCGAATGTACTGCAGCAGGCCGGCGCGCAGGCATCGGCCCAGATCACCTCCGCACAAAGGGATGTGACCAATGCGCAAGCCGATGTCGACCACCTCGACACCCTGGCCGCCTCGGCCAAGGCAGACCTGCAGGCCAAGCAGGCCGACGCGCAACGACAAATCGCCGGCGCCCAGGCTCAGGTCACCGCTGCGCAGAACTCGCTGTCCGCGATCGACGCCCAGATCACCTCCACCCGGGCCGGCATCCAGGCTCAGCGGGATGCCACGGCCAAACAGATCGCCGATGCCCAGGCGAAGGTGACCGCCGCACAGGGACCGGTGAACGACCTGAACTCGCAGATCGCTTCGCTGCAGGCTCAGATCAACCAGCTGAACTCCGACATCGCCTGGTGGAACAACTGGTACAACACCTCCAGCAGGCTACAGAAGGCCTACCGCTGGGCCCAGTTGGCCGGCGAGGTGGGCTGGCGGGGCACCAAGGTCGCGGGGCTCACCACGGCCAGGGGCACCCTGCAGGCGTCGGCGGCGACCGCCAACGGCGTGTTGCAGGGCGCGCGGCAAACCCTGCAGGCGGCGCAGTCCGCGGCCGTCACCTACCCGATCGACCAGGATCCGCGGATCATCGCGCTGCAGGGCAGCCGCGGCGCCGCGCAACTGGCCTTCCAGGCGGCACAGGGCGCGCTGACCACCGCGCAGCAGATCACCGCGACCGGCGTCGCCGCGGCCGGGCAGACGGTCAGCACGCTGGCGAAGCAGGCCGGCGTCGCGGGCGGCGTCCTGCAGACCACCAGCAACGCACTGGCGGTGCTCCGGCAGGGGGTCGGCGATGTCGCCGACGTTGCCGGGTACGTCGCTCAACACGGCCTCGGAGCGCTGCTGGACGTGCGGTCCGCGTCCTTCGAGGGCGCGCTGAACGCCGCCACCGCAGGGTCGGTCACCCTCGACGCGGTGGTCATCGTCCAGGGCAAGCAGCAAACCCTGCACGTCTCCTACAACTTCCACGACCTCGTCGCGGGAGCGAAGGCGCTCGCCAAGGCCGCACTGCCAAGCCTGCCGATCTGATCGGCCAGTTCACCGATCACACTGACGCCGAACGCCCAAACGCCCGAACGCCGACCGGCCCGGGCCTCGCACTCGCGGGGTCCGGGCCGTTCGGCTTGCCGTTTTCACCCCACGCATCCCCACGCACCACGAGGTCGGCGCCGTTCGTCGGTCACCGCGATCCGAGCGAACTCGGCCAGACCCGCACCCCCGACTCGGGGGCCTATTCGTGACTTTGGTCCCTTATGCCCGCCGCCCGCACTCCGAAGACTAAGAACGCGCAGGGCAGGAGGACTTCATGGCAGAAGAGTTTGGGGACACCGGTTCGGTCGATGCAAAGTCGACAGCACCGCCGGTCCCACAGTCGAACCCACAGTCGATCCCACCGAGAACGCTCGATACCGCCGGGCTGCAGGCGCTGATCGACGCACTCGCGGCGCGCCGATACACGGTGATCGGGCCCACGGTCAGCGGGGGCGCGATCGTGAACGCCCCGATCCGGACCATCGACGACCTACCCCGAGGCTGGGGTGACGAGCAGGATGCCGCGCACTACCGGCTTCGCCGCCGGGACGACGACGCCTTCTTCGGCTTCGCCGCCGGGGCGCAATCGGCCAAACCGGTCTTCTTCCCGACCGACGAATTGCTCTGGCGAGGCCGCCGCAGGCGCGGGGAGTTCACCGTGGAGCCGGAGTCGGACGGGAGCAGCGCGTCGACAGCCGGGCAGGGTCCCTACGCCATGCTCGGCGTGCGGTCCTGCGACCTGAACGCGATCGCCATCCACGACCGGGTACTCACCGGGCGGGTCCAGGCGGACGCGCACTACGCCGCCCGCCGGGAAGATGCGTTCATCGTCTCCGTCAGCTGCACGGATCCCGGCGGCACCTGCTTCTGCGCCTCGATGGGCACCGGCCCCCGGCCCGAGGGCGGCCCCCACGCGCGATTCGACCTCTCGCTCACCGAATTGCTCGACGGCGGCATCCACCGGTTCGTCGTCGAAGTGGGCTCCGAGCGCGGCGCCGAGGTCCTCGCCGACATCTCGGCGCCCCCGGCACCGATCGACGACCTCGCCGCGGCGGATGAGGTGGCGAGCTCCGCCGCCAGCCGGATGAGCCGCACGCTGGACACCGACGGGCTCAAGGAACTGCTGTACGCGAGTGCGGAGAGTCCCCGCTGGGACGACGTCGCATCCCGGTGCCTGGCCTGCACCAATTGCACGATGGTCTGCCCGACCTGCTTCTGCACCACCGTGAACGACGTCGCCGACCTCACCGGCGACGTCGCCGAACGGCACCGGGTGTGGGACTCCTGCTTCGACTCCGACTTCTCCTACATCCACGGCGGGACGGTGCGGGATTCGACGAAATCCCGCTACCGGCAATGGATGACGCACAAGCTCGGCTCCTGGATCGACCAGTTCGGCACCTCCGGGTGCGTCGGCTGCGGCCGGTGCATCACCTGGTGCCCCGCCGCCATCGACATCACCGCCGAGGCAGCCGCGCTCCGCGGTGTGCCACAACCGGCCCGTCCGTTCTGAGGTGACCACCTATGCAGACCATCGCGCAGTACCTTCCGGAGCACCCGTTCTTCGCCGGACTGGACACTGCGACCACCGACCTACTGGCCGGCTGCGCCGTCAACATTCACATCCGGGCCGATGAGTTTCTCTTCCGCGAGGGCACACCGGCGGACCACTTCTACCTACTGCGGCATGGCCGGATCGCAATCGAGGTCCGCACGCCCGGCCCCCCGATGGTGTTGGACACGGTCGAGGACGGGGACGTCGTCGGATGGTCGTGGGTGGTGCCCCCGTATCTCTGGACGTTCGACGGTCGCGCGGTCACCGACACCAGCGCGGTCGCCTTCGACGCGGCCTGCCTGAGGGGCAAGTGCCTGGTCAACCCACTGCTCGGGTACGACCTGATGATGCGGTTCGTCCGACTGATGAATCAGCGGTTGCAGTCCGCGCGCATCCGACTGATCGACCTGTACGGAGGGACCAATGGGTAGCGTCGCCGACCTCCAGCCCGGCGGTGCGGCGACGCTCACCCGGCCCGATCCGATGTTGCCGCGTCCGTGTGTGGTGCGCCGGGTCCATCAAGACACCCGGGACACCTACACGCTCGAACTTGAGCCGACCGACGGTGCACCGCTGGCCTGGCTGCCCGGCCAGTTCACCATGCTGCACGCGTTCGGGGTCGGCGAGGCTCCCATCTCGATCAGCGGTGACCCGAGCCGCCCGGATCGGATCGAGCACACCGTTCGCAACGTCGGCTCCGTCACCGCGGCGCTGGTGGCGGCCGGTCCGGGCACGGTGCTGGGCGTGCGGGGACCGTTCGGTACCGGGTGGGAGGTGGGAAAGGGCCGGGGCAGTGACGTCGTCGTCGTCGCCGGCGGGATCGGCCTGGCCCCGCTGCGCCCGGCCATCCTCGAGCTGATCGCGCACCGCGCGGACTACGACCGGGTGGTCCTGCTCTACGGCGCGCGCACCCCGGAGGACATCCTGTTCACCGATGACCTCCGGGCCTGGGCAGAGCGCGACGGCATCGTCGTCGAGGTCACGGTCGACAACGGGCAGCACGCCTGGCGCGGCCGGGTCGGGTTGGTCACCCAGCTGGTCACCCGGGCCGGATTCGACGCCGCCCGGGCGCTGGCCCTGGTCTGCGGCCCCGAGGTGATGATGCGCTACGCGGCCCAGGCGCTCTCCGACCGAGGGGTGCGGCCGGAGCGCCTGCGGCTGTCGATGGAACGGAACATGAAGTGCGGCGTCGGTCTGTGCGGGCACTGCCAGCTCCGCGAGCTGTTCCTGTGTGTCGACGGCCCGGTGCTCGGCTATGACCGGTTGGCCCCTCTGATGTCCCGAGCGGAGCTGTAGCGCCATGACGATCACCTACGAACACACCTTGACCAGACCCAAGCTCGCGGTCTGGAAGTTCGCCTCCTGTGACGGGTGCCAACTGACCCTGCTGAACTGCGAGGACGAACTCATCCCGCTGGCCGGCGAAGTGCAGATCGCCTACTTCCCGGAGGCGACCCGGTCGGTCGTCGAGGGTCCGTACGATGTTTCGCTCGTCGAGGGCTCGGTGACCACACCGGAGGAGATGGAACGCATCCAGCGGATCCGGGAGGTGTCCCGGCGGCTGATCACCATCGGGGCCTGCGCCACCAGCGGCGGCATCCAAGCGTTGCGCAACTTCGGGGACATCGCCGAATTCCGATCGATCGTCTACGCCCACCCGGAGTACCTGTCGACATTGTCCCGGTCGACACCGATCTCGGCGCACGTCAGCGTCGACTTCGAGCTTCGGGGTTGTCCGATCAACAAACACCAGCTACTGGAGGTCCTCGCCGCCGCGATCCAGGGCCGCAAGCCGCGCATCCCTTCCTACAGCGTATGTGTCGAATGCAAACGCCGCGGCACGGTCTGTGTCGCGGTGGCAAACGGAACGCCCTGCCTGGGACCGGTGACCCAGGCCGGCTGCGGCGCGCTCTGCCCGGCCTTCGACCGCGGCTGCTACGGCTGTTTCGGCCCGCAGGACACCCCGAACACGTCCTCGCTCGCGAACCAGCTTCTCTCCCTGGGGATGCGGCAGGGCGAGGTGCTGCGCATCTACCGAACCTTCAATGCGGCGTCGGAGCCGTTCCGGCGGGAGTCCGAGCGGCACGAGACCCTCTGGCCACCAACGGCTTCCGACGAAGGACCGGTGACGTCATGAGCCACAAACTGACCGACGGTGGGCAGGTGATGCACGTCGGCACGCTCTCCCGGGTAGAGGGCGAGGGCGCCATGCACATCGAATACTCCGGTGGCCAGGCCACCAAGGTCGAGTTGCGGATCTACGAGCCGCCCCGGTTCTACGAGGCGTTCCTGCGCGGCCGGGCGTGGACCGAGCCACCGGACATCACGGCGCGGATCTGCGGGATCTGTCCGGTCGCCTACCAGATGAGCTCGTGCGGGGCGATCGAGGATGCCTGCGGGGTCACGGTTCCCGAGGCCATTGGGCTGATGCGGCGGCTGCTGTACTGCGGGGAGTGGATCGAAAGCCATGCGCTGCACATCTTCCTGCTGCACGCCCCGGATTTCCTCGGCTATGACGGGGCGATCGAGATGGCCGCGGACCACCCGACGGTGGTCGAGCGCGGGTTGCGGTTGAAGAAGGCCGGCAACGACCTGATGGACCTGGTCGGCGGACGCTCGGTGCATCCGATCAACGTGCGGATCGGCGGGTTCTACAAGATGCCGTCGGTGGCCGAGTTGCGCCGCATCCGGCCGGTGCTCGACCGTGCGCGTGACGAGGCGGTCGAAACCGTTCGACTGGTCGCGGGTTTCGACTTCCCGGAGATGGAGCAACCCTACGAGTACCTGTCCCTGCGCTCCGAGACCGGCTACCCCATCGAGTCGGGCAGCGTTGTCACCACGGCGGGCAAAGCCTTTGCGGTGCAGGACTTCACGGCGCACATCCAGGAGCAGCACGTCGAGTGGTCGAACGCGCTGCACGCCACGTTGGACGGCGAATCCCCATACGTGGTAGGCCCTCTCGCCCGGTACACGCTGAACTTCGACCGGCTGTCGCCGATCGCGCAGGACATCGCGCGCGAGGTCGGGCTGGGAACGACGTGCCGCAACCCGTTCCG
>JBBQJM010000069.1:0-11320 GCA_038325895.1 Mycobacteriales bacterium | reverse complement strand
CACGCCCGTAACTCCGCGTGGACAAACGATGGTTCGGCGCGATATCTCCCGGGCTGTCCGAGCACCATCTGCTCGGCTTAACGCTCGGCGAGGTGGAGGCTCTCACAGTCCTCTCGTGGCGTGCGGCCAAGCGAGGTCGACGCCAGGTGCCGAGTGCGAGGCACGTTCCGTGTGCACACCAGCCATCGGACCTGGCAAGCGCGGGTCGAGGGAGGCGACCATAGGAGTCCGTCAAATCGCAGCAGCACCTTGACCGACAGCCCGGGCCCGGGATAGCCCTGGGTCTTACCACGGCAGGGCTACCAAGGTAGTGATCATGCCAACCACTGCGAGGGTAGAAAGTGCCGCACCAGCGACCCTCGTCCGCAAGCCTGCCGCCACAGCAGCCGCCACGAAGGGCAGGACCGATAGCCCATACCGGAAATCCAAATTAAAATAGATCCCGTTGACGACGTAGTTCGTCACCACGTAGACCGGTGCTGCGATGGCCATTGTCAAAAGGGCGGCGGTCACAATCGGAAGCACTTGTCGATTCCGGAACCAGGACGCCACGAGAAGAGCCAGCAGCCCCGCGGCCGTGACCATCAGCAATGGGCTGACCAGATAATCCCGCCCTGACAACCATCGGAACCACAATTCTCGAGGCTCCCAGAACCGCAGCAGAGATTCGCCGACCATCACAACCGACAGGTGATCAACCTTGAATTGCTGGTTGAACCACAGATCTGCCGGCGCTATGACCGCTCGAGCAGCCTGGATCCTGGACCATGCCACAGTCACCGTGATGGCGCTCAGACCCATCAACCCCGACAGCCCAAGGGCGCGAAGCGTGCCTTGACCGTTGCCCACCCACCAGCGCCTCGAGTTCTCCCGCCAACGGGCAACAGCGTCAGAAGGTGTCAAGCGCGCCGACCCGGGGTGGGCACGTGAGTGATCATCATCAGCCGTCGAGGGCGCATTCGACGCATCCACATCGGTTCTTCCGGACGCGGCGATTCGAGCGGTGGCAGCGGAGAGAACCAGAAACAGGCTTGCCGCAATCAGTGCACCCAAGTTCGTCAGTTTGGCCAGAGTCACACCCACTGCCAGCAGCGGCAAGACCCACCACGCGGAACGGCGTTCCGCGAAGGCGACAACGAGGAGACCAAACGCAGCAGAAACCATGATCACGGAAGCGTCTACGTTGACGATCGAGGACATGTACAGCACGTTGGGTGCCGTCACCAAAAGCCCGCACGCGCCGAACGCCGTCCACCTGTTGGCCCCCAGCCGGCGCGCGAGCAGCCAACTGAGCGAGATGCCGACTGCCAGGTAGAGGCCCCCGGTCAACCTCATGAGGGAGACCCGATCAGCGTCGACAAACCATGCCGCCGCGGTACTGAGCGCGGCTGTCAGAAAGTAGTACGTGGGTGGATGGATGTCGGCTGTGTTGTATCCCCCGCCGCCGATCGCGTAATCGTCGGCCGGAACACCTTGCGGGATCCCGCAGGGTGGTGGCTGCCAGTCCGGCCATTGCTGGATCCCGCCCCGGCACGACACTTCGTCCAGGGTCCGTTCGCTGTACTTCTCGCCGCTGCGATCGATTGCCGGAACCTTGAAAACCGAGTCGATGTGGGACGTCTCGTCCAGGATGGACAACTGCCGGACCTGGATGGCCGGTACCGCAGTCGCCACCACCGCAAATGCCGCCAGAACAAGGACGGGCAGCCCGACCAAAATCCTTTGCCACCAAGTGATCCGATCGGCCGAGCGGCCTGGCGCGACCGTCAAGATGCTGCAACCACAGCAAGCACCATCGCGGCACACCCGACGCCGGCCAGAATGACCCCGGTCGCCCGCCGCCGCAACCCCGCCGCCACCGCGGCCGCAATGAACGGGAACATCGAGAAACCATAGCGATAAGGCACATCGAAATACTGCCCAGAGGTGACGTAGTTCAGCACCACGTAGACCCACGGCATGACGATGACGCCGAATGTCGCCGCCAGCAGGGCGGCGAACGTCGTGCGGTCCCGGAACCAGGACACCACCGTCAGCCCGACGAGCAATGCGACAACCGCAACCTGGAACACGCTCACCACGCCGGGCGGCGTGGGGAGGCCCGCCGGTAGCGTCTGACTCGCGCCGGAGAAGGCGAAAGACTGTTCGATGATCTTGCCGAGCGACAGCTGGTCGACCTTGAACCAGGCCGAGATCGGCAATTGGTCGTGCGGGATGATCGCCCGCCCAGCGGCGTACTTGTTCCAGCCGACGGCCGCGACACCTGCCGCTGCCACGGTGACCGCGCTCACTCCGAGAGCCCGCAGCAGACCGGCCCGGTGCGATCGCCACCAGGCGCCCGCTGACGGGCCGGGGGCGGGCTGCTCCGCCCCGGTGCCGGTGGAGTTCGGCTGCACTCGGGTGGCTTCGAGCGTGATCACGTACACGCAGACGACAGCGATGACCACGAAGTTTGTCTGCTTGATCATCATCAGTCCCGCGGCAGCGAGCGGCAGCACCCACCAGACCCGCCGATACCGCCACCATGCGACCGCCGCCAGGGAGAACAGTGCACCGGCCGGGATGGCCATGTCATCGTTGTTGACCAGGGCGGACAGCGCCTGCACCCAGAACCCGGAGGCCATCACGGCGGCGGCACCGAAGGCCGCCCAGCCGGAGGCGCCCATCCGGCGGCCGAGTATCCAGGTCAGGCACGTCCCCAGCGCCAGCCACAGCCCGCCGGTGAGACGCATCAGCGTCACCGGGTCGTCGTCGGTGAACCAGCCGCCGACCGTAATGGCGGCCTTGGTGATGAAGTAGTAGGTCGGCGGGTGAATGTCCGCGGTGTTGTAGCCTCCCCCGCCGACGGCGTAGTCGGGCCCCGGAACGGCGGGCTCCGAGCCGCACGGTGGCGGTGTCCAATTCAGTTCGACTCCGCGGCAGGAGATCTCGTGCAGGGTCTCGGAGAGCATCAGCGCCCCGCTGCGCGCGATCTGCGGGGCCTGAAGGACGGAGTCGATGTGCGCCGCCTCGTCGAGCGCGGACAGCCTCGGGTGGTGTGCCACCCGGATCGTGACGCTGACGACGCAGAACACGGCGAGCACCACCAGCGCCAGCACACCACCCAGTCGAGCCCAGTTCAGCCCTGCCCCCGTGTCAGGTTCAGGCCCCGCCGGGACCTCGGCTGCACCTCCCGCGGTGGCCTGGGTCGCAGGCATTTCAGCGGCGGGCTCAACGGACTGCGCCACGTCCACCGGGTCGCGTCGGGTGCCCAACGAACTGAGCTCGGACGTCGGCGTCGCTGCTCCGGAAGTCGGTTCACTCATGGTTACCCTCACCCGACGCTCGGAGAGCATCAATCGTGAGCATTGTGCCATTCGGGCGGAACGGCACGCACCCGGCCGACCGGGCTAGGACGTCACCATCGAACACGGCACTCGTACCACCCAGCCGTGGTCGAACGGCGTGGTCTCCACGGTGATCAGCGAGTCCGGTGCGGCCGCGCATGTCGCCTCGGCTTGTTCAACGGCTGACTTCCAGCCCGACCCCTCCGGAAAATCGGTTGTCAGGGCTCGGACTCTTGGGATCCGAGCCAGGCGCCGTCGACGAGATAGCCGGGAGTCCTTCGAAAGAGGACGTCGTCGTAGTGGGAGATGCCGACTGAAATCGGACTCGCACTCGCAGCATCAGACTGACTATCCGGACCAGGAGCAAAACCGCGGCTCAGCAGACCCACGTCCTGACACGGATTCGCGTCGGCGCCCTCCACCAACCGGACCGAGCTCCCGGACCGCCGCCTTCACCAGTCAGTGAGGAGCCTCGTCTCGTATGCGGTCAGGATCGTGCTGTTGAATCGCCGACAAGCCGGTATTCGTGAAGACGAACCGGCGGTACGCCCAGAACCGGAACGCGGTGCCAGCAGCCAGGCCGACGACATTCGCCGCGATATTGTCCGCCAGGGGCGACGTGAAACCCAGCACGTAATGCGAGAGCCAGAGAATGCTGAGGGAAATGCCCAACCCCGTCGAGCACACCAGGACGTAGATCAGGAATTCGCGGCGCGCCTGGGGTCTGCGGGTGTGCCGGAACGTCCAGTACCTGTTGCCGAGCCAGGAGACCACCGTGGCCAGCGCCGTACTGATCAGCTTGGCGCTCAGCGGTTGATCGGCCAGCAGCGGATGCTCACCCGCAGACCGCAGGACATTGAAGACTCCGACGTCGACGACGTAGGCGACAGCGCCGACGACACCGAACTTGGCGAACTGGCGCGCCAGGGCAAGGCCCGTGTCCCGTAGCCAGGTCACCATGCCAAGCCGTCGGCTTTTCCGCGCATCGTCACGTGACGAGGGTAGCGACGTCACCTGGTGGTGGGCGTCGGATCGGCAGCGGTCCCGACGGCATCGCCCCGTTCGACCGGCTTCCGGAACGGACGATGGCGAAATCGCATCGCGAGCACAATCCCGAGCATCTGCAGGCCCAGCCTGACTGTTTTGGGTAATTCGCCCGTCACCGAGGACACGCCGACCCGCGGGTGGTAATTGACTGGAACCTGGACGATCCGGGCTCGGGCGACCACGCCGAGCATGAGCATCTCCAGACCGAATGCCGATCCATCGACCCGTGCCCTGGCCAGGATGTCCGCGACCCGGTCACGCGAGATGACGCGGAACGTACAGCCGACGTCGCTGAGGTAGGACGTGTTGAAGAGCGCTTCGATGAACTTCGCGACCCCCCAGTTCCCCCACTGCAGGAACAAGCCCATGTTGGCCCCCTCCCAGATGAAGTTGGAGACCGTCCTGGATCCGACAACGAAGTCGCACTCGCGGGTGAACGGCAGCAGTTTGGTCAGGTCCAGCGGGTCGAAGGTTCCGTCGGGTTCGCAGACGCAGATCAGGTCGGTGTCCACCTCCGCGAGTCCGCGCCGGATGGCCGCGCCGTACCCCTGCGTGGTCTCCACGATCTCTCGCGCCGAGGTGGGTGCCACTTCCTCGGACGTCCCCGGCGCTGCATTGTTGTTGATCACCACGATGTCGTCGACGATCCCCAGAGCGTCGAAGGCCCTGATGGTGCTGGCGATGCTGTCTTTCTCGTTGTAGGTCGGCAACACGACCGACAGCGTTTTACCTTCCCACATTCTCTGGCTCCCTTGTGGTAAGCGCGACGGGTGAGCGACCACCCCGGATGATCATCATCGCGAGCCAGATGACGGCGGCGGTCGCGACGATGAACCATGGCCACCAGCCGAATCGAGGAGACCATTCCGCGAACGGAACAAACCAGATCGGCCCGTCCAGACCGACCGCATACCGCCTGCCGTTGACCAGCAAGGACAGCAGTTGCAGGACGGCCATCGTGACTCCAACGACAGCCGCCAGCCGTCGGGCGGCGGCCGCGTGGCCGGTCAGCTGCAAATGCTCGGCCAGTGCCACACCGGCCAGCATCGGCACGATCATGAAGATCGGTAGCAGGTGCCTGCCCTGTAGGCCCACCTCGATGGGGTAGAACACCGTCGCATACGTGATGTAAGCGACTACCAGGATCACGATCAGTGACGCGACAATCGTCAGCCGATCAGCTCGTCGGCCCACCAACAGCGCACCCCCGATGATCGTGATGGCAACGAAGACCCACAGCCCGATCGCCGGGCCCGGCAGCGGGGTATCCAGCCAGCCGAACACTCCGACGCCCTGGCGAAGGTAGCTGATGCTCTCATCGACGAAAGAGCCGAAGGCACCCGCCGACAGCACGGGACCGGTCAGGACCGGATGGTCGTAGTGCAGTTCCCATACCGCAACCGCCACGACGGACAGTCCCAACACGACCAGCATGGCGATCACCGGCCAGCGTCGCTGTCGCACCTGCTCCCACAGGACGCGCCCCCCACCGCGCACCAGCGCGATCAGTCCCAGCAATCCCAGCGTCACCACGCCGAGTTGTCGGGACAGCGCCAGTGCCGAGCCCGAAATGCCGAGCACCAGCAGAGTCTCCGGCGCCGCCAACGTTGCCGGCGATCTCGTCACCACGACCACGACGGCGGCAACCACTGCGGCGGACATTATTTCAACGCCGCTGGTTGACACGGCGGACGCCGCGAAGATTGCCATCGGGGTCAGTCCCACGGCCAGACCGACAGCAGCACCACGACCCAGCCAGCGGGTGAGGTGCCACACCGCCAGAAACAACAGCCCGATGGACATCAGCAACGAGACAAGACGGGCAAGGTGGAAGGCGCCCGTGGGCGTATCCGCGAAGCGGGTGGCCAGGCCGATGGGCACATAGGCGAAGATCGGGTAGGCGCCAACCGATGCGGTCCATTCCACCAGTTCGTCGCCCGTCGCCGGTGGTGCCGGCAGGCACCTCGCGGTCACATCGGGTTGGAAGGCGGTGCACTTGTAGCCGTCAGGTGCGACATTCGCGGGGATCAGCACCGTCCTGGCGATCGAGTTGTTTCGCACTGAGCCGAGGTCCGTGCCGTACGAGCCGGCGAACGGCACTCCGATGTCGAATCGGCCGGCCGCGATGGCCTTGACCAGATGATCCGATTCGTCCGGCGCAGCACCCGGAGGGTTGGTGAACACCCAGACGACGCCGAGGATGAGATAGGGCATCACCCACAGCAGAGCCCATCGCGCGGCGCCGGCCTGGCCGACGACCCGCGCACTCCGGCCGACGGCCGGGTCCAACGGCGCCTCCGCCTTGACGGTTCCGGCCGCTGACGGGGTCGTCGTGTGTGCCCTGTTCATCTCCCTCGTACGAGAGACGCGACGGCGGACAGTGCGAACACCCCCGAGTCAACGGGAACCCGCCCACCCAAGGAGCGACTCGGGCTTTCCCACTCCGCCGTCGGGCCCGAACGCGCCGCCGGCCCGGTCCTGGAGCGTTCGGACAGATCGGTACCAGCGCACGGCTCGACGTCAGCTGAGCTTCCACAGGTCACTCGGGGTGCTCCCTCGAATTCTCTCGGTATCGGCGTCACGAAAGCTATCACCGGCCGGTCACCGAACTGACCGCGTCGTCCCGCGTGCCGAGGGGGAATCGCGGGTTGGCGACAGACAGCTGTTGCCGAATCGACCCGACCATCTCCTGGGATGGTTCCAGGATGTCCATTGGATGGTTACACTCGGATGTGCGACAAGCCCGCGGCTGCCGGTCGATGCACCGGGCAGTCGTCCATCTCCGCCGTGGCGCGCTCCGACGAACAACTCCGACGAACAATGGGACAACGATCATGCGCGAACATGCAGCAACCATCCAACAAACCCTGGAGCTGATCCGGCAGGGCCGTGCCGCAGAGGCCAACGCCATGCTCCGCGACCGGTTGGGCCGTCGGCCGGCATCCCACCCCCAGCCCGACATCCCCGATCCCATCGACATTCTCGACAAGCTGCGGGCGGCGGGGCTGCTGCCCGACACACCACGAACGTCCGTGACCGACGGCCGGAGCCACCGGACCGACGGCGGGCCGATCACCACGTCGGACACGAACATGCCTCGTCCGCTCGGACGGCTCGGTGCACTGCTGGACCGAGGCGCGAGTGTGCTGACGAACCTGCCGGGGAGCCTCAACCTCGCGGACACGCTGGCGACGCGACTGGCCGGCACCCTGCCATCAACCCGACCCTGGACCGAACATCTCAGCGCCGCTGCCGCGCCCGGCGGACACATCCGCCAGCTGAGCCACACTGCCCCCGCCGGAACCCGGAGCTACGACCTCTACATCCCCACCGGCTACACCGGCGCGGCGGTGCCGCTGATGGTGATGCTGCACGGGGGCACCCAGAACGCTGCCGACTTCGCGGCCGGCACCGGCATGAACCAGTTGGCCGAGCAGCGCACCTTCCTGGTCGCCTACCCCGAGCAATCGGCGGCCGCGAACGCCGGCGGCTACTGGAATTGGTTCCGCCCCGGGGACCAGCGCGCCGGCAGCGGTGAGCCGTCGATCATCGCCGGCATCGTTCGTCAGGTCATGGGTGACTACGCGGTGGATCCGGGCGCGGTCGGTATCGCCGGACTGTCCGCCGGCGGCGCGATGGCAGATGTGATGGCCGCGACCTACCCCGACCTGTTCTGCGCGGCGGGCGTGCACTCCGGGCTGGCCTTCGGTGCCGCGTCGGACGTCGGATCGGCGTTCGCCGCGATGCAGACCGGAGGTTCGCCGACGGCCGGAAACCCGGTGCCCGTCATCGTGTTCCACGGTGACGGCGACACCACGGTCGCGCCGATCAACGCCCAGCGCATCGTCCAGGCGCGCTTGGGTTCCTTCCGGGAGAACACCGCGCCGGGTGGGACCGGCCTGCAGGCGGCGGTGCATACCGGCGACGACGGTGGTCGGTTCCGGACCAGGACGGTGTACACCGCCGTCGACGGAACCGTCGTCGCGGAATCCTGGATCGTCCGGGGCGCAGGGCATGCCTGGTCGGGTGGCAATCCGGTCGGCAGTTACACCGACCCGCAGGGCCCGGACGCCAGCCGCGAGATGGTCCGGTTCTTCCTCGATCACCGCCGCGCCACCGGATGATCAACGAGTCAGGCCCTTTGCGGTCGTCCAGCGACGCGAAAGGGCCGGCAACATTGATCAGCCGCCGCGACGCCCCGCCCTGGCGAACGCGGCGAGAAATGCCCCGGTCAGACCCCGGCCGGCGCCGGCCTGAACACCTCCGGTGTCGCAGCGAACGCCGCGGACAGCGCGTCCTGCCACGACCGGAGCGGGGTGAGCCCGGCCGCGACCCACGCGGCCGGGGACATCACCGAACAGGCAGGCCTGGGCGCCGGGCGCGGGAACTTGTCCGAGGTGGTGGGCTGGACACGTTCGGGGTCCGCACCCAGCTCGGCAAAGATCGCCCGGGCGAATCCGAACCACGTCGTCTCACCGCTGTTGGTCAGGTGCAGGACACCGCCAGGACCGGGAGCGGGGTGCGTGGCCAGCTCCAGCAGGCCCTCGGCCAGGTCAGCGGCGTAGGTCGGGGTGCCGCGCTGGTCGTCCACCACGGTGATGGTGGGCTTCGACGCTTCGAGAATCGCCATCGTCTTCACGAAGTTCCCGCCGGTCGCGCCCCACACCCACGCGGTGCGCACCACGTGGGCCTCCGGGTAGGTCGCGAGGACGGCGCGCTCCCCGGCAAGCTTGGACGCGCCGTAGGCGCTCTTCGGGCCGGTGGGGTCGTCGACCTCGTAGGGCCGGGTGCCGTCACCGGGAAACACGTAGTCGGTCGAGACGTGGATGAAGCCGACGCCGTACTTGGCAGCCGACCGCGCCAGGTTGGCGGGACCGGACTCGTTGACGGCGTAGGCGGCAGCGACGTCGGTCTCCGCGGCATCCACGGCCGTGTAGGCCGACGCATTGATCACCACCGCTGTGCCGCTGACGTCATCGCCCTTGGCGTCGTGGGCGAATCCGGCCAGCGCCCGGTCGACCGCATCGGCGTCGGTCACATCCAACTCCGTCGAGCCGAACCCGGTCACCGGCAGGCCTGCGCTAGTGGCCTGGGCGACAAGGTCCGAGCCGAGTTGCCCTCGAGCTCCGGTGATCAGCAGATGAGTCACGAGGTCGATCCTCCTGGTGGGGCGGGGATTTCTCCATCGCAGAGTAATCGGCCGGCACGTCGATTCGACTCATGCACACCCGGTGGGCTCGCTACCCGTCGCCGGGTTGGCCCCGACCGATCGGCGGCGGCGCTGCCAGATCCCACGCCCGGAACAGCACTGCATTCGGCACGCCCATCGCCCTGCCCTGCATCGCGGTGATCACCGGGATCATCTCCCGCGGCGCCGGGTGGCCCGGGATGCCGGCCAGGTAACCGCCGTGCGCCTCGAGGGAAGCGATGCCCCGCTCGAGCGGCTCACCGGTGACGTCTACCCCGTGCGTGGGCCGGGTGTGAGGCCCCCACCAGTAGCCAGCGCACCGACCACGGCTCGAGACCCTCCGCGGCCAGTTCGGTGAATACCCACCTGTTACCCGGCATCTCGGACGGCGTCGATCGCGGCCAGGCCGGCGGCGCGGTGGTCCGACTGGTTCAGCCCGGCGACGTACTCGATCTCCCAGGTTCCCACGCAGACCACATCGGGCCGCACACCGCGAATCGTTCTGGTGAGTCCCGCCGGAGCGCGACGCTGTACTCCAGCACGCCGTCGGGATGGTCCAGGAAGTCAACCCGGTCGGGCCGGCCGACCCGTCGACCCGCAACGTTGATCGGGATCACCGGTCGATGGCCGCCCGCGCCTTCAACGGCTCCCACCAGTCCCGGTGGTCCCGGTACCAGGTGACGGTGTCGGCAAGACCCTTGTCGAAGGGCACCTGCGGGCTGTACCCGAGCTCGTTGTGGATCTTCGAGATATCCACCGAGTAACGCTTGTCGTGACCCCCGCCGCGCGGATCGACGATCCGCTCGATGAAGGACTCGTCACGCCCGGTGGCCTCGATCAGCTTGCTCGTCAACTCTGCGTTGGTGAGCTCGGTGCCGCCGCCGATGTTGTAGACCTCGCCGGACCGGCCACCGGTCAGCACCAGCGCGATGGCGCGGCAGTGGTCGTCCACGTGGAGCCAGTCCCGGACGTTGGCACCCTCGCCGTAGAGCGGCACCGTCTCGCCGTCCATCAGGTTGGTGACGAACAGCGGGATGACCTTCTCCGGGAACTGGTACGGGCCGTAGTTGTTCGAGCAGCGGGTGATCGCCACCGGTACGTCGTGGGTCTTCGCGTAGGCCCGAGCGATCAAATCGGAACCGGCCTTGGATGCCGAATAGGGCGAGTTCGGCTCGAGCGGCTGCTTCTCGTCCCACGAGCCGGAGTCGATCGATCCGTACACCTCGTCCGTGGACACGTGCACGAACTTCAGCAGTTTGGTCTCCAGCGCTGCCTGCAACAGCGTCTGCGTACCCAGCACGTTGGTGAGCACGAAGTCCGCGCCACCCAGGATGGACCGGTCGACGTGCGACTCGGCGGCGAAATGGACCACGGCGTCCGAACGCCCGACCAGCTTGCCGGCCAGTTCCGGATCGCAGATGTCGCCCTGGACGAACTCGTAGCGGTCGGAGTCCTCCACCTCTTCCAGGTTGGCCAGGTTGCCGGCGTAGGTCAGCTTGTCGAGGACCGTGACCTCGGCGCCCTCCAGGCCCGGGTAATGGTCCGCCAGCAGGTGCCGGGTGAATGCCGAGCCGATGAAGCCGGCACCGCCGGTAACGAGAATGCGCATGGTTGGCCATTGTGCCGTACCGCCCACAATTCAACCGCATCGGCGGGACGCCGCTGGTGCCGCCACGTGACGAGCGCAATCAGTCGCAATCAGCACCCGTCAGCGCCCCTTCGGAGTCGAAGTAGCCGGCAACCGGCCGACCCGCGCGGG
>JBBQJM010000068.1:0-11338 GCA_038325895.1 Mycobacteriales bacterium | reverse complement strand
GCCGTTGGGTGCTCGTCGTGATGAACGCCGACGGCAGCGCGCCGGTGTCGGCCAGTCTGGCGCTCGCCGCGGAGGTCCCGGTGCTGACGACCGTGGGTTGGGTGCTGATCGGTGTCGGCATCGCTCTGGCGCTCTTGGGAACGGTGCTGATGGTGGTGGGCATCGTGACCGCGCGATCGCGGGGAAAGTCCGACCAGATGGCGGAGGTGGGCTCGGTCTGAATCCGGCCGACCGAGTACAGCGATCGCACGCGCCGGAACGCCCCAGTACTCGACCTACTACGTGGTGGAGGTTCGATGATCGTGGTGGAGGTTCGATGATCAGGGTACTGGTGGCCTACGCCACCAAGATGGGTGGCACCAAGGGCATCGCCGACACGATCGGTGACGAATTGACGCGCGACGGAATCGAGGCGCACGTTCACGATGCCGGTGCCGTGAAAGACATCAAGGCGTACGACGCCGTGGTGATCGGCAGTGCGATCTATACCAACCGATGGCGGCCGGAGGCCGTTCGGCTGCTGTCGTTGGTTGATCGCGGTGCCCCGATGCCGGTCTGGCTGTTCCAGAGCGGACCGCTCGGCGAGGGGGCCACGACGATGCAGGTGGCCATTCCGACGAAGGTCGCCAGGCTTGCGGACGCACTCGGCGCCGCGGTGCCGATGACGTTCGGCGGGCGCATCGAGCCGGCCACCGCCAAGGGCTTCATCGCCAAGAAGATGGCCAAGGGTCCCAATGCCGGGGATTTCCGGGATGACGGACGGATCAGGCACTGGGCGGACAGCATCGCCGACCAGCTGAACGCGCCGAAGCACGCTGACGTCTGGCGGTGACCCGACAGGTTTCTTCGACCCCGGATCGGCCCTAAACTGACGATTCGGCCGGCGGCTCGCGGAACCCCGCGTCTCTCGAAATCGGTTGTCCAGCGCACGGTGTGCCGGCGCCGAGGGGACGGGCAGATGCTCAAAGTCGGCATGCTCGGTCCGATCGCCTGGCGGACACCGCCCAGGCACTACGGGCCTTGGGAGCAGGTCACCAGTCTGATCACCGAGGGACTGGTCCGCCTCGGCCACGACGTCACGCTGTTCGCCACCCTGGATTCCCGCACGTCGGCCCGTCTCGACGGGGTGTGCCCGCAGCCGTACGCCGAGCATCCGGACACGGACGGCCGGGTCTGGGAGGCGCTGCACGTTGCGCACGTGCTGGGCCGGTCCGCCGATTTCGATCTCGTGCACAACCACCTCGACTGGTTGCCGCTGGCCTTTTCCGAACTCTGTGCGGTGCCGATGGTCACCACCATCCACGGCTTCTCCGGTCGCGCGATCCTGCCCGCCTATCGGTCGGCCACTTCGTCGTTCGTGTCGATTTCCGACTCCGACCGGGTGCCGGAGTTGGACTATGTGGCCACGGTGCACCACGGCATCGATCTCACCGTGCTGCCGTTCTCGGCCATCGGTGGCGAGGATCTGGTCATTCTCGGCCGCATCCACCCGGACAAGGGCACGGCAGAGGCCATCGAGATCGCCCGGCGGGCCGGGCGCCGGCTGGTGATCTGCGGCATCGTCCAGGACGAGCGCTATTTCCGCGAAAAGGTAGAGCCGCACGTCGACCAGGACCGGGTGCGGTACCTGGGTTCCGTCGGGCCGGAGGAACGGGCGCGGGTGCTCGGCTCTGCGTTGGCGCTGCTGCATCCGATCGAGTTCGACGAGCCGTTCGGGTTGTCCGTGGTGGAGTCGATGGCTTGTGGCACACCGGTCGTCGCCTATCGGCGCGGCTCGATGCCGGAGATCATCGACGACGGGGTGACCGGCTTCGTGGTCGACGACGCGGCACAGGCGGCGGACGCGCTGCGGTCCGTTGCCGCGCTCGACCGGGCAACGTGCCGTGCGGTGGCGGAGCGGCGGTTCGGTGTCGACCGCATGGTTCAGGACTACGTTGCGGTATATGACCAGATCCTTCGGGGTGGTGGTGGGTGACGGGCTCTTCGCGCGAGCCCGCGCCAATCCTCTGCTGACACCGACCCGCTGGCCCTACCGGATCAACGCGGTGCTCAACGCCGCGGCCACGCTGGTCGGTGACGAAACGGTGCTGGTCTGCCGTGTCGAGGACCGGCGCGGAATCAGCCACCTGACCGTCGCCCGGTCCGCGGACGGCATTTCCAACTGGGTGGTCGGTGCGACCCCGCTGATCGCCCCTTCGCTCGAGAATCCCGAGGAGGAATGGGGCGTCGAGGATCCGCGGGTGACCAGGATCGACGAGCTCGACGCCTGGGTGATCGCGTACACGGCGTTCGGTCGGCGCGGTCCGGCGGTGTCCCTCGCGCTCACCAGGGACTTCCTGACGGTGGAGCGGCTGGGTGTGGTCTGCCCGCCGGAAGACAAGAACGCCTCGCTGCTGCCCCGCCGCGTCGGTGGCAGCTTTGTGCTCTTTCACCGCCCGGTCGCCAGCGTCGGCGGCCGCGCCGACGTGTGGATCTCTCGCTCGCCCGACCTGCGCAATTGGGGTACGGCCGAGCCGGTCTTCGGCGCACGGAAGGGTGGCTGGTGGGACTCGGCGCGGATCGGCGTGGGCCCACCGCCGCTGGAAACGCCGGAGGGCTGGCTGGTGGTCTATCACGGGGTGCGGCAGACCGTGGCCGGCGCGCTGTACCGGGTCGGGCTGGCGTTGCTGGACCTCGAGGATCCGTCGAAAGTCCTGAAACGGTGCGACGAATGGGTGCTCGGGCCGCGTGAGGACTACGAATTGATCGGTGACGTGCCCGGCGTCGTCTTTCCCTGCGGCTTGACGCATCGCCCTGAGACCGATGAGCTGCGCCTGTATTACGGTGCGGCGGACACCTGCATCGGGATGGCGGCCGGACGCCTCGACGAGGTGCTGGCGTTCGTGATGAGCCACGGGTAGCCGCTCGATCACTGCTCGATCGCTGCGCTCGATCACTGCCCGTCCGGCTCGCCTGCGGGGTAGACGATCAGCCGCCGGCCGCACCGCCGTTCCCATTGCCGTTCCCGTTGTTGCCGTTGCCGTTCCCTGCCGCGGCAGCGCCGGTGTTCGTCCCCGTGTCGACCGCGCTGCTCGGTGCTGGTGCGGCGCTGGTGGTCGGTGTGGTCGGCGCGGTCGCTGTGGTCGCTGTGGTCGCTGTGGTCGGCGCGGTCGGCGCCGTGGTCGTTGTTGGTGTGGTGGGCGCTGACGAGGTGGTCGGGGTGCTGCTGGACGTCGTGCTGGGTGTCGTCCGAGTGGTCGTCGGGGTGGCGGTGGTGGTGACCGTCTTGGGCGGGACGCTGCTCGACGTCGTCGGCTGGCTGCTGGTGGTGACCGCCGGGACGGTGGGTTCGCCCGTGGTGTCCGGTCTCACCAGGGCGATGGCTGCCACCACGGCGAAGGCGACCAGAGCGGTGGTCAACAATGCGATCAGGAACACCCGGCCCGTGCTGCTGCGGGGTTTGTCCGGCGCTGGTGGCAGGCCGGTGGCCACCACCGGCGGGACGGGATAGGCGTTCGGCAGGGTGGCCGTCGCGATGGGCCCGGGCGGGAGGACGACCGTCCCGGCGGGTGCCCGCAGCGCAGTCTCGACGGCGGTGGCCGTGGGCCGCAGCCGCGGATCGGACTGTGTCATCGCACGCAGCAGTGGCCGCCACGGCATCGGCAGATCGGCCGGGATCACCGGATCGCGGAGCAGCCGGGCCATCGCCGATTCCACCGCCTTGCCGGGGAATTCCCTGCGGCCGGTCAGGCATTCCAGCAGCACCAGGCCGAGGGCGTAGATGTCCGTCGGCGGCCCCACATCGGCGCCGCGGGCCTGTTCGGGGCTGAGGTAGGCGGCGGTGCCGATGACGTCCGCGGCGGCGGTGAGGTGTTCGGCCTCCAGATCGCGGGCGATCCCGAAATCACTGAGCTTGGCCTCGCCGGTCGTCGACATCAGGATGTTCGCGGGTTTGATGTCACGGTGCACCAGACCGAGCCGATGCACCGCGGCCAGCGCGCCCGCGACCGCCGCACCGATGCCGGCGACCTCGGCGGGTGGCATGCCTCCGGGTCTGATCCGGTCGGCCAGGGTGCCGCCCTGCACCAGTTCCATCACCAGGTAGGAGAGCGCCTCCGGGCCGGTGACGGGGGTGTTGGGGTCGTTCGTGGTCGCGCCGATCTTCGCGTCGTACACCATCACCAGGTGCGGATGATGCAGCTTGGCCAGTACCTGCATCTCGGTGCGCTGCCGGGCCGCGCTGGTGGTATCGCTGATGCCCTGATGGAAGACCTTGATCGCCACCGACCGCTTCAGCAGGTCGTCGGTGCCGCGGAACACCTCCGCCGTGGCACCCCGGCCGAGGAGCTGTTCGAGCCGATAACGCCCGTCCAGCACCACGCCCGGGAGGGCGATGCGCGCGGGTGGGGGCGGCTGCCAGGACCCGGTGAGGTTGTGCGGTTCGGTCGCGCCGAGCTGGTCGGAGGTGGTGTCCGACGGGGTTGACGCGCCCGTTGCGGCGGTCGCCGCGGTTGCCGGTGGTGAGTCCTCGGCGGCGTCATGGGCGGAACTACCTCGGAAATCCTCGGGGGAGTCACTGGGGGAACCGCTGGGGGAGCCGCTGCGCGAGGTGGGCATCTGTGCCGTCTGTTCCGAGGTTTCCGGAAGCTCGTCCTCCCCGTCGGAGGTTCCGTCACGGCCTGCCACGCGCCTCACACTAGACGGTCGAGAAATGGTTCGGCGGGTTCCAGGCCGAGGGCTTGCAGTCCGTGGAAATTAGTTAGGCTAACCTTGTTCGACAGGATGCGATGCGGGAGGGATTCGGACCGGTGATGTCCCGGCGGGGACTGAGCGCAGCTCCTGGTCACTGTCTCACCTGCGTCTGGTCAACCGTGCCACCTGTCGATGGCCGGGGGCGGATCGTTTCGGTCCATCCCCGGCTGCTTTGTGTCACCTGGTTGTCCCTGTCTCCTGGCTTTGTCTCACCTGGCTATCCCTGTCTCCTGGCTGTCTGTCGCCTGACCTCGGGGTGGGTCTCGGGCCGGCCGGCCACCCGCCGTGCAGGACCCGGTGGTACCTGACTTCGTGGTGATGGACCGGTGGCGCCGGACTCGGCTGTGATGGACTGTGCGCCGTGGTCGCGGGTGGGTGCCCCGGCCCTTCGTCCGGACTGCCCGACGGGAGACCGATGTCTGCAGGCTCTGAGAACTCCTCTGCCACCCCCTCTACCAGCCCCGCTGCCGACCCCACGTCGGGTCGCCATGCCCACGACGTCACGATCGGTGGCGATGTCGCCGCGAACCCGCTGCTGGAACCCTCGACCCGACCGTTCCAGCTGCCGCCGTTCGAGCTGATCTCGGCGGAGCACGTCGGCCCGGCGTTCGACGCGGGGATGACCCAGCAGCGCGCCGAGATCGCTGCCATGACGGGCGATCCGCAGCCGCCGACGTTCCAGAACACCGTCGTCGCGTTGGAGCGTTCCGGTGCCGTGCTGCGTCGGGTGTCGATGTATTTCTTCAACCTGACGTCCAGCACGTCAACGCCGCAACTGCGGTCGATCGAGGCCGAGTACTCGCCGCGGTTGGCCGCCCACGAGGACGCCATCCAGCTCGACCCGGCGCTGTTCGCCCGGCTCGACGCCGTGCACCGCGATCGTCATGACGACCCGTCCATCGATGCCGAGGCGATCGCGCTGATCGAGCGCCACCACCTGGACTTCGTGCTGGCCGGCGCTCGGCTCGACGCCGAGGGTCGCGAGCGGCTGACGGAGTTGAATCAGCGATTGTCGGTGCTGTCCACCGAGTTCCAGCAGAACCTGCTGCGGGCCGGCGAGGCCGCCGCTCTGGTCGTGGACAGCGTCGACGACCTGGACGGGCTCAGCGCCGAGGCGATCGCCACCGCGGCCGAGGCGGGCAGGGCGCGCGGGCACGAAGGGTCATACGTCATCCCGTTGGTACTGCCGACCCGTCAGCCGCTGCTGGCCGACATGCGCAACCGAGACGTGCGCCGCCGGTTGTTCGAGGCGTCGACCGGGCGGGCGTCGGTGGGCCGGGACGACAACGGACCGGTGCTGCTGGAGATCGCCCGGCTGCGTGCCGAGCGCGCGCAACTGCTCGGCTTCGCCAGCCACGCCGAGGCCACGCTCGCCGACCAGACCGCGGGGTCCAGCGCGGCGGTGGACGACCTGCTATCCCGTCTGGTGGCGCCGGCGGTGGCGAATGCGCAGGCCGAAGCGGAGGTGCTGCGTGAGTACGCGTCGCGGGACGGGGTGGAGCTTGCAGCATGGGATTGGGCGTACTACTCCCGGCAGGTGCAGGCCGAGCGTTATGCGATCGACACCGCAGCCCTGCGGCCCTATTTCGATCTCGACCGGGTGCTGCACGACGGGGTCTTCCACGCCGCCGCGCAGGTGTACGGCATCCGGATGGTGCCACGTCCCGACTTGATCGGTTACCACGGCGATGTGCGGATCTGGGAGGTGCGCGACGCCGACGGGTCGCCGATCGGGCTGTTCCTCGGCGACTTCTACGCCAGGGAGGGCAAGCGCGGCGGGGCATGGATGAACAACTTCGTCACCCAGTCCGCGTTGTTTTCCGCGCTGCCGGTGGTGGTCAACGTGCTGAACGTTCCACATCCGGCGGACGGCGAGCACGCACTGCTGACCCTGGACGAGGTGCGGACGCTGTTCCACGAATTCGGCCACGCCCTGCACGGCTTGTTCTCCCGGGTGAGCTATCCGCGGCTGTCCGGCACGGCGGTGCCCCGGGATGTCGTGGAGTTCCCCAGCCAGGTCAATGAGATGTGGATCCTGTGGCCCGAAGTGCTCACGAACTACGCCCGGCACGTCCGGACCGGCGAGCCGTTGCCGACCGAGGTGGTCCAGGCGCTGCTCGCAGCGGAACGGTGGGGCGAGGGATTCCGCACCACCGAGTACCTGGCCGCGACGGTGCTGGACCAGGCATGGCATCGGATCCCGGCCGGGGTGGAGATCACCGACGTGGACGCGTTCGAGCGAGAGGCGTTGGAGCAGTATGGGATTGCGCTGTCACTGATCCCGCCGCGGTATCGCAGCCGCTACTTCCAGCACATCTTCGGCGGCGGGTACTCGGCGGGCTACTACTCCTACATCTGGGCCGAGGTGCTGGACGCAGACACCGTCGACTGGTTCAAGGAGAACGGCGGGATGCGGCGCGAGAACGGAGAGGCGTTCCGCGGCAAGCTCTTGTCGGTCGGCGGCACGATCGACGCGATGGACGCGTTCCGGTCGGTGCGCGGCCGGGATCCCGTTATCGAGCCGCTGCTCCGGCGGCGGGGGCTGGTGGCCGCGCCGGGCTGACGGTTGCGCGCCCCGCGCTCGAGTGACCACTTTCGGCCCTTCCCCGTCGAGATCGAGGGCAGATTGTGGTCACTCGATTCGGGTGCGCGCGTCAGTCAGGCTGGCGTCGATGTCCGAGCACGCAGAACTCGTTGCCCTCCGGGTCCGCGAGCACCACCCAGGGCTGCTCGCCCTGACCGATGTCGACCCGACGCGCGCCCAGCGCCAGCAGCCTGTCGACCTCCGCGGCCTGGTCGTCGGGGCGGAAGTCGAGGTGCAGCCGGTTCTTGATCGTCTTCTGCTCGGGCACCGAGCCGAAGATCAACCCGGGGATTTCGTCGGCGGCCGGGCGGATCTCGAACTCGTCCGCGATGTCGATGGTCACCACCCAGCCCAGGGCTGCCGCCCACCACCTGCCGAGTGCGACCGGGTCGGCCGCGTCCACCACGACTTGCTCCCATTCCAGGCTCATGCCGGCGAAGACTACGACACCCGCATTGGCAGGGTCGCCCGGAACCCTGGGCTACCCTGCTCCGGTGGCGTCGCTGACCGAGTACCGGCACCTGGCTACCGGGAAGGTCCGGGAGCTCTACGAGGTGAACGACGAACTGCTCTTGATGGTCGCCTCCGACCGGATCAGCGCCTACGACCACGTGCTACCCACCCCGATCCCCGACAAGGGCCGGGTGCTCACCGCGATGAGCGTCTTCTGGTTCGACCTGCTCGCCGACCTGGTGCCCTCGCACGTGGTCGCGGTGGACGACCCGGCGATCCCGGTGGAGGTCAGGGGCAGGGCCCTGGTGGTGCGGCGGCTGGAGATGCTGCCGATCGAATGCGTGGCGCGCGGCTACCTGACCGGGTCGGGCCTGGTCGACTACCGCACGACCGGTGGGGTGTGCGGAATCGCCCTGCCTGTCGGGCTCGTCGAGGCTTCGGCGCTGCCGCAGCCGATCTTCACCCCGGCCACCAAGGCCGAGATCGGCGCGCACGACGAGAACATCAGCTTCGAGCAGGTGGTCGCCGGGATCGGCGTGGGCCGCGCTGAACAGTTGCGTTCGCTGACCCTGGCGCTGTACGCGCGGGCGGCCGAGCACGCGTTGTCCAAGGGGGTCATCCTCGCGGACACCAAGGTCGAGTTCGGCCTGTCCGGTGACGCCCTGGTGCTGGGCGACGAGGTGCTGACGCCCGACTCCTCCCGGTTCTGGCCGTCGGACGGGTACCAGCCGGGCCGGGTGCAGCCGTCCTTCGACAAGCAGTACGTGCGTGATTGGCTCACCTCGCCCGCGTCGGGCTGGGACCGGGCGTCCGAGGTCCCGCCGCCGCCGCTGCCGGAGGACGTCGTGCTGGCCACCCGTTCGCGATATGTCGAGGCCTACGAACGCATCTCGGGCCGGTCGTTCGCCGACTGGATCGGCTGAGCGCTCCTTTCCGGTGCCCGCCGGCCCCGCCCTGTGCCGAACGCCGCCGACCCCGCCCTGTGCTGGCCGCCGCCGGCCGCCGATTGCTGAGGACCGGCACTCCCCCCGCCGACCGCGCCCCGGGTTGATCAACGCTTGCGGCCCTTTCGTGTCGCGGGACGACCCGAAAGGGCCTGCAACGTTGATCTGCCGGTGCAGTGTCGCGTCACGGCGGTCGCAATACGACGCGAAGGGGTCCCAAAAACGTTGACCCCAGCCGGGTGCCGAGTCGCATCAATGCCCGGATCCGGCGATCTGCAGGCCGACCACCCCGGCAATGATCAGCGCGATCGAGCCGACGGTGATCACGTTGACCGGGTCCTTGAATGCGATCATCCCGATCACCGCTGTCAGCACCGCGCCGATCCCCACCCAGACGGCGTACGCCGGCCCGACCGGAAGGGTCTTCAGCGCGAACATCAGCCCGGCCATCGAGGCGATGATCAAAACGAAGAACGCCACTGTCGGCCAGAGTCGGCTGAATCCGTCCGATGCCTTCAGGGACAGCGCCCAGCCCGCCTCCATGATTCCGGAGAACACCAGGACAACCCATGCCATGATCGACACCCTTCCTCGCCGGCCGGGACCAGGGTGCCCATCGTGGCAGGGTGCCGATAACGGTGCTCGCGAAGCCCCGTCAACTCAATGCTTCTCGGACTCCACCTCCGGGGTGAAGTCGGCGCTGGTGTCGGACAGCGCGCCCGGGCCGGGCCCGTCGCCGGACCCGGTGGCCGCGGTCCAGGTCCAGTCCCGCACCGACGGGATGTCGTCGCCGTACAACCGGGTGTAGCGCTTCACCTCGGCCCGCGCGTCGACCATCTCCTGCCGCAGCAGCGCCGCAGACGAGCGCAGCGACGGCACGTTGTCGATGACGTCGATCACCAGGTGGAAGCGATCCATGTCGTTCATCATCACCATGTCGAACGCCGTCGAGGTGGTGCCTTCCTCCTTGTAGCCGCGCACGTGCAGGTTGTCGTGATTGGTCCGGCGGTAGGTCAACCGGTGGATCAGCCACGGATACCCGTGGTAGGCAAAGACAATCGGCTTGTCGCTGGTGAACAGCGTGTCGAAGTGACGGTGCGACAAGCCGTGCGGGTGCTCGCCGGCGTCCTGCAGTCGCATCAGGTCGACCACGTTGATGAACCGGATCTTCAAGTCCGCCAACTTCTCCCGGAGGATGGCCACCGCAGCGAGGGATTCCAGCGTCGGGACGTCGCCCGCGCAGCCGATCACCACGTCGGGGTCACCGTCGTGGTCGGTTGATGCCCAGTCCCGGATCCCGACTCCCCGCGCGCAGTGCAGGCCGGCCTCGTCTGGGGTGAGCCAGTCGAAACACGGCTGCTTCCCGGCCACGATGACGTTCACGTAGTTCTTCGACGCCAGGCAGTGCTCGACGGTGGACAGCAGGGTGTTGGTGTCCGGCGGCAGGTAGACCCGGACCACCTCGGCCTTCTTGTTGATCACGTGGTCGATGAAACCCGGTTCCTGGTGGGAGAACCCGTTGTGGTCCTGCCGCCACACGTGCGAGGTGAGCAGGTAGTTCAGCGAGGCGATGGGCCTGCGCCAACCGATCTCGCGAGTCACCCTGAGCCACTTGGCATGCTGGTTGAACATCGAGTCGATCAGGTGGATGAAGGCCTCGTAGCAGGAGAACAGGCCGTGCCGGCCGGTGAGCAGGTAGCCCTCCAGGAAACCCTGGCAGGTGTGCTCGGAAAGGATCTCCACCACCCGGCCCGATCGCGCCAGATGCTCGTCCACCGGCTGGATCTCGCCCTGCCACACCTTGTCCGTCACCGCGTACACGGCGTCCAGCCGGTTGGACGCGGTCTCGTCCGGGCCGACGATTCGGAAGTTGTCGAGGTTGCCGGTCATCACGTCCAGCAGGTACTGACCCATCACCCGGGTCGGCTCGTGCACCGAAGCACCGGGCGAGGAAACCTGTACCGCGCGTTCGCGATAGTCCCGCAGCACCAACGGTTTGAGCAGCAGGCCGCCGTTCGCGTGCGGGTTCGCGCTCATCCGGCGATCACCCACCGGCGCGAGCGCGGCGATGCGCTCGATGACCCGACCCTCGCCGTCGAACATTTCCCGTGGCCGGTAGGACTCCATCCGCTCCTGCAGCATCCGGCGGTGCTCGGCGTTGTCTCTGGTCGCGGTGAGCGGCACCTGATGGGAGCGCCAGGTGCCCTCGTATTGCACGCCGTCGATGACCTTCGGTCCGGTCCAGCCCTTCGGGGTGACCATCAGGATCATCGGCCAGGGCTTGCGGTCCAGGTCGCAGTCTTCGCGCGCGGCGCGCTGGATCTCCCTGATGCGGGCCAGCGCGGCGTCCATGGTGGCGGCCATGGTCTGGTGCAGGATCTGCGGATCGTCGCCCTCGACGGTGAACACCTCGTGGCCGAAGCCGGTCAGCAGGGCTTCGAGCTCATCCCGGTGGATGCGGGCCGGGATGGTCGGGTTGGCGATCTTGTAGCCGTTCAGGTGCAGGATCGGCAGCACCGCGCCGTCGTTGACCGGGTCGAGGAACTTGTTGCCGTGCCAGGACGCGGCCAGCGGGCCGGTCTCGAACTCCCCGTCACCGACCACAGCGGTCACGACCAGGTCGGGG
>JBBQJM010000067.1:0-11346 GCA_038325895.1 Mycobacteriales bacterium | reverse complement strand
GCGTTTCCTGGTGGGCGTGCTCACCCGGTCGACCCGGCACGAGGCGCGCGGCCGCCGGACGCTGATGAAGGGTGTCGGCTACCTGATGGGAGCCGGCGGGCGAGTCTACGTCGAGTACTCCCGTCCGGCTCCGGCGGCCGGTCCCGTCCCGGCCGGATAACCGCAGGTGAGAACGGGTCGTCGGGGAGATTTTCCGGAATCGGCGGCAGTACTGTGAACCAGTCCCGGTCAGTCCCAGTCAATTCTGAGCCAAGTCTGATTGCGTGCGTAGGGCGGAGGTGGAGCGATGTTCGTCGCTTGGATCGGGCTGTGTTTCGTGGCCGCCTTCCTGCTGCGCAACCGTCCTCTCGTGCTGGTTGTCGCGACCGTGGTGATCTGGGCCGCAATCCCCGCGGTGGCCGGTGAGTTGATCACCCGCCAGCCATCTGGTTCGTTGTCGTTCCATCCCGCGAGCTGGATCATCCTGTCGACCGCCGCCGTACTGATCGTCTTCGACACCCGAAGCGTGCTCGACGAGATCGGTCGGCGGATCTTCGTCTACCTGGCCCTCCTGCTGTTCCTCAGCGTCGCCTTCCTGGCCACCAAGACCAGTGCATCGGGCAGCGGGCTGGTGCTGTTCATCGATGTGATGTTCGCCCCGGTGCTGCTGTTCATGATCACCAATGTGGCCTTGGCTCGGCGTCCGGGCGGGCTGCTGGTGTTGCGGAACTGGGTGATCGGCATCGCCGCCGTGGAGGGCGGGTTCGCGCTGGTCCAGAAGTTGCTCGGGTCGGTCGTGCTGTATCGGGCGTTTTACCAGAAGCAGTACTGGTTCGATGAGGTCAGGTTCCCGCGGTGGATGGGCACCCTCGACCACCCGTTGACGCTGTCCCTGTTGCTGTGTGTGGCCGTGCCCCTGGTGGCCGGCATCCGCTCGGTGTGGTTGCAGATCCCGCTGCTGGCGGCCATGGGTCTTGGCACGATCGCCACCGCGTCCAGGGCCGGCCTCGGGGTGGTGGCGTTGGGCATCGTCTACGTGGTGGTGACCGCGAAGGTTCGGCCGGTGGCCAAGGTGATGGCGATCGCCGTGCTGGGGGTTGCCGGGTACTTCCTGGCGACGTCGGTGCTGTTGCAGGGGGTCGCCGATCGCCTGCAGAATGACACCGGGTCGTCTGTTGCCCGCGGGGCCGCCCTCGACTTCTTCGCGTCGCATGTCGATCGGTTCTTCCTGACGGGCGGGGGAATCGGGTCCAGCTACGAGATCGCCGACCTCGCTGGGCTGACGACCAGCCTGGAGAGCTCGATCCTGATCTACGCCGTTGACGTCGGGGTGCTGTTCTCGCTGATCTACTTCGGCGTGCAGCTGGTGATCGCGCTGCGCAGCATCGGGCCTTCGGTATGTCCCGGCCTGACGTTTGCGGCGTTCGTAGTGGTCATCGTCCCGCAGACCTACAACGCGCTCGGCGCGCGGACGATCGCCGGGATCCTGGTGTGGCTCATCCTGGCCATGGCCGCATCGATGACCAGCAGGCGACGACTCGACAACGCCACGTCGGCGGACGGGAATCCCGTGGCAGAGGTGGTGCCCAGCCAGCAATTGCCGGCGCACCCGGTGTAGTTCCGCGTGTTTGCGCGGCGAGATTGCGAGGGTTTCCTCGACGGCCCCAACTTACTCCGGTGGCACCGCTGCGCGAAATACGCGGAGAATGCCCGTGACGAATTTGTTATCACACCGTTTCTGTCGGATGGCAGCGTGCAGGCGCGGCGTAGGCACACTAGCGGATCGGACCGTCCCTTCACCCCGTCGGGTGTGCTCGCCCGGCCTACTTCCTCGGTCGAGCGAGGGCAGGACACGGATAGTTGAATTTGCTCTCGATCGGGTGGATGGATGGGAGCGGGCGTCGGCCCTCGCGGATTCCACTGTCTCGGGTGAGGTGATCACCGGATCAGGGTGTTCCGACGACGAACGGTAGCGGATCTATTTGACAAAGCAGACAAAAGCGTATGAATACCTCCTAACGGTGCACCAAGACGGGTGCGCTGGGTGGCCATGGCACAAAGTTGGGTCAAGATCACGATTCACCCGTACGGCCCATCGGCGAAAGGGAACAGCTCACCGGATGTCGATGCCGAGATGGTGGCCCGCCAGGAAATGTGACCCACCCGGCGTCTGGTACCGCCGGTAACCTCCTCGCTGCGAGATTCTGTCATGCGGCGTGTCGATGCTCGGGTGTGATTGGTCTGTTATAAATCTCCCTCGTCCGAAGGAGATAACTTGTGCCGAATTCATCAGTGCGCAAAACGCAATTCAGCCGTCGCGATGCGCTGCGGCTCGCCACCGCAGCCGTTCCCGCTCTTGCGGCCATGGGGCTGCCCGGTTTCACCGGGACCGCCGCAGCCGCCGCCGTCAAACCCTCGTTGTCGACCACGGGAGTGCCGGCCGGCACCGGCCTGACCCGACACAACGGCGACATCGTTGTCACAACGCCGGGGACGATCCTGGACGCTCTTGACATCTACGGATTCGTGAAGATCCGGGCAGCCAACGTCACGGTGAAACGCTGCCGGGTGCGCGGTTCCGGTCCGGGGACCAACAACACCGGCCTGGTGGACTGCAATAACGCAAATGTCCGGAATGCGTTGATCCAGGACTGTCTGCTGGTGCCCGATCGCCCGTCTGTCTGGTTGGACGGAGTGATCGGCAAGGAGTACACCGCCCGGCGCTGCAACGTCTACAACACCGTCGACGGGTTCGGCGTGTACAACGCGTCCAACAGGTCGGCACCGACGAACGTCACCATCGACAGCTGTTACATCCACGATCTGTCGTATTTCTCGAGGGACCCGAACCACGGCAACGGTCCCACCCACAACGACGCCATCCAGATCCAGGGTGGTGCCAACATCAAGATCATCGGCAACACCATCCAGACCTTCATGTCCACCACTGCAGGCACCCACGACTACCCTTACCGGAACTGCGGCCAGGGCGTCTTCGCTCAGCCCAACCTGGCCCCGGTGACGGGCTGCGCAATCACCGGGAACTGGTTGGACGGTGGCGAATCCAGCATCCATGTGGTGCGCGGCGGCCTGTCGTCGATGAACTTCGGTGCGGTCTCGGGCAACCGATTCGGCCGCAATCAGTACAGGTTCAACGGCACGTCGACCTATCAGATCCGGGTGCAGCGCGGCGTGACGTTCAGCAACTCGCTCACCCAGAACTACTGGGAGGACACCGGTGCGGCCTTCTACGAAGGAAAGACCGGCGGCATCCGTTACGACGCCTGAGCCTCTTGGCGGTCCGCTGCCGCTGCGGTGCCCGCCCCGTGGCTCACGGCGGTGTTGACGGTGGCGACCGGCTGCGGAACGATCGGCGCTCCGACCGCGGGCGAGCGTACACCCAAGCGGGCGAGGGCGGCTGCTGAATAGGTCGCCTGGATCTGCCGATCGTTGCCACCTGCGACGTTGTCCTGCTGGAGCTTCACCGCCTGAGCGCTCACCACGACAGGGAAATGCCGGCCATTCGGGCGGATCTGCCGGATCGGGACGTCGTTGTCGACGGCCACGTAGTGCAGCCAGACATCGTCCGCGCGCAGGCACTTGGTGGCGAACTCCAACTTGCGGTCGCGGAGCATCCGCAGCATCCCCGGCGGGTAGATCACCCCGGACACCCCGGTCGCGAAGGTGCGGCTGCCGGGCCGGGACGTCGAGCAGGCTGCCCAGCTGGAGTACGGCAGTAGCGCGCCCTGCACGCCGACACCCACTGTCCACGCCCGATGGCAGTTCACCATGTCCGGGAAGTCGCGCTGCGCGCGAACCAACCGCGAGAGCCAGTTCGTCGGGTACAGGATGTCGTCGTCCGCGGTGACCAGAGGTGACGAGCCGTCCCACAGCTGGTCGACATACGGGTAGTACTTGGTGTGCGGGCCGAGGTTGTCGGTGAGCCGCACCTCGAGCCCCCTGGCCACCAGCCGACGCAGCCGCTCGTCCAGCTCGGTGACGTCCTTCTCCGAATCCAGCCAGAGCACGATCCTGCGCGGCCGAACGGAACCGAGCCCGATCGATTCGACGGTGGCGAACGCGGTGGCGATCCGGCTGCCGTGGCTGGTCAGGCTCACCGCCGGACCAGTGCCCAGGATGCTGGCCGTGCTGCGCGCGTTGGAGGTGGCCAACAGCCGGAGGGCGAGTCTGGCGACCCACTTGCGGCCGACTCCGTTGAGCCTGCGGTACATCCCGGACGACGGCTCCGTGAACGGCCAGCCGATCGCGTCGTCGACCGCTCCTGCGATCGCCAGCAGGATCTTGGCCAGCAGCCCGGACGGTGACATCGGAGAAGCTCCCTGATTCGGTGAGGGTGATGGGTGGAACGAAGGTTGGCGAGGGATGGTGCCGGTCGGCGGGGCGCCGGCGGCGGATGGGGCGTCAGCGTGCCTTGGCGGCGGACTCGCCCTTGGCCCGGCGCAGCATGCGCCGGGCGAAGCGCACGGAGGTGTGCCAATCGGAGCGGCGGAAACCGTAGAACTCCAGCGGCGACAAGTCGAAGATTTTCCAGAGGAAGAAGATGTTGGCGTTGGCCGCGATCAGCGAGCCGACCAGAGTGGCGATCGCTGCGCCCATCGCGCCGTACGCCGGCACGATCAGGAACAGCAGGGCGACGTTGATCAGGCACGAGATCACCAGTGATGAGCTGCGCAAGCCTGGTCGCCCGCGCGCGGACAGGCCCGCTCCGGCGATGGAGCCAGGAGTGCCGAGCACGGCGGCCAGCAGCAGCACCACCGTGATCGGGATGGCCGGGGAGAAGTCGGCGCCGAACAGCAGCGGCAACCACCAGAACATGGTCACCGCGGTGACCAGCCCGAGCAGGGCGGAGGCGGTGCTGGAGATGCGGGCCGACGTCCCCAACCGCTTGTCGGTGGCCTCGGCCGCGTCAGCGGAGAAGGTGACGTCCCGGACGGCCCTGTTGATGATCAGCGGGATGTCGGCGATGGTCGCGGCCACCGCGTACAGCCCGAGTTGGTAGGAGTCGGACAGCGGTGTCATCAGCGCCTGGTCCAACCGGGACAGCAGGATTCCGGAGATCGCTCCCACCCAGACCCGCATGCCGAAGCTCATGATCTGGCGCGGGCCGGTGTCCTTCCCGGTGTCGTGCGGTATCTCCGGGTTCTTCCCCGTGCCCGGCATCCGCCAGTAGGCGACGGCGCCGAGCAACGGACCGACGGCGATCACGATGGTGGCGGCAATCGGGGTCAGGTTGCCGGTCAGCCACAGCGGTAGCAGGGCGGCGATGCGGATGAACGAGGAAATGAAGCGTTCCAGTGACACTCGTCGCCACAGGTGCAGGCCCGAGGCGGCACCCCGCAGCACCGCCACCACCAGGCTGGGCACGATGGCCAGGGACGCCACGGTGATCAGGTGTTGGATGGTGACATCCCCGCCGCTGAGCCAGCTGGAGGACAGGATCACCGCGGCGGTGGCGGCAAGCCCTGCGATGAACATCAGGACCAGCGCGGTCCGGGTGGCGCGCCGAACAGTCAGCGGCGAGCGGGCCACGACGTAGTTGACCGCGTCGGGGATGCCGAAGGTCGCCGCCGTGATGACGAGCGTCAGCGGAGCCGTGGCTGCTGCAACCTCGCCGCGGCCGTCGACGCCCAGCGCGTGCGCCAGGATCGGAGCGCTGACCAGCATGGCCAACGGCGGGAAGAAGTTGCCGACCAGGTTCTGCAGCATGTGGCCGGCGACGTCGCCAGGCCCCTTCTTCGCTGTGGCGGTCTTGGCCGGTGCGCCCGGTGTCGCGGCGGCGGCCGCAGCGGCCGGCTCACCGTCGGCCGGCCTATCCGCGGAATCTGCGGTGGCCGCCGGTATCGGCGTTCGCGCCACGGAAATCGGCGCCGACGGGATGCGGGACGGCGGCTGAACGGCAGCCTGGGCAGAACGCTCAGCGTCGTCGGACACTCGGCACCCCCCCCGCGTCTCTCGTCAGCAGCACCCCTGACTGCGTCCCCGGCCCGATCTGTACCCCGATGGGCGCCACCGCGGCCTTCCGCTCACTCACGATCTCATCGCTCACGCCGGATTGCCATGCCTTCCCTGCAAGGTATGAGGGCGTTAGCCGCGGGTGGTCGGACCGACCCGGCACCGCGGACGATCCCAGTCTATGTCCGGAGAGCAGATCTCCCGACTACAAAGATAACAGAGCGTTGCGCCATTGGAGTCGAATACACCCGAAAGGGGCAACCAGAGTTCGCAAATGGCCCTACCCGAATGACTGGCCGTGTCGGATTCTTCCGATATACGCGCCAGCTGTGGTGTACTGACCCGGAAGGCACAGGGGAGTGGAAACCGCTGCGAGCGGTAGCCTGGGTGATTCGGGGGTTGGCACTGGCCGCCACAGCAAGGGGAAAAGGGTGGATCTTCACGGCTACGTTCAAGCCGTCCGCAAGTACTGGTGGCTCGTCCTTTTGGTGACCGGTCTCTGCGTAGGCGCGTCCGTCGTGCTTACTTACACGGCCACCCCACAATACGAGAGTTCTGTGACGTTCTTCGTCTCTACGCCTCCGACGGCGGACGGCACGGCGCTGCAGGCCGATCAATATGCCCAGCGCCGGGTGAATTCCTACGTGGGCCTGCTGACCAGCGAGAAGCTGGCCCAGTCGGTGATCGATACCGCCCACCTGGACATGACCGTGTCACAGGTCACCGGCTCGATCGCGGCCGCGGCCGATCTGAACACGGTGCTGCTCACCGCGACGGTGACCAACAGCTCCCCGGAGCAATCGCTGGCGATCACCACCGCCATTTCCACCCAGTTCGGCCAGATGGTGGCGCAGCTGGACAATCACGGGTCCCCGGAAAGCGCCAACGTGGTGCTCAACGTGGTGTCGGGTCCCACCCTGAACCCGGAACCTGTTTCGCCCAGGAAGAGCCTCAACATCGGCCTCGGTGTGCTGTTGGGTCTCGCACTTGGTCTGGCGTCGGCCATCCTGCGCGAGGTCCTGGATAACACGGTGCGGTCGCCACAGGTGCTCAGGACATTGAGCGACGCGCCCGTCCTCGGCGTGATCGCCGCCGATCGCGGATCGAAGAAGTCGCCGCTCATCGTCGACAACCATGCCCGATCGGTCCGCGCCGAGGCCTTCCGCCAGTTGCGCACGAATCTCCAGTTCATCGACGCCACCAGGCCCGTCGGGGTGCTGGTGGTGACCTCCTCGATCGCGAGCGAGGGCAAGTCCACCACCGCGATCAACCTGGCGGTGTCCTTCTCCGACTCCGGGCGTCGGGTGCTGCTCATCGAGGCGGACCTGCGGCGGCCGCGGGTGGCCGAATACCTGGGTCTGGAAGGTGCCGTCGGGTTGACCAACGTCCTTGTCGGCCAGGCCACGATCGACGACGTGCTGCAGCCCTGGGGCCGCGGTGGGCTGACGGTGCTGCCCAGCGGGACGATTCCGCCGAACCCCTCGGAGTTGATGGGCAGCCCGCTGATGGCGGAGTTGATCATCCAGCTCCGCAAGAGCTTCGACATGATCATCATCGATACCCCGCCGGTGCTGCCGGTCACCGACGCAGCCGTTGCCTCCCGGCTGGCCGACGGCGTGGTCGTTGTCGTGCGGTACGGCAAGACCACCCGCAATCAGGTCAGTACGGCGCTGCGGTCGCTGGCCGCGGTCGACGCCCGGATGCTCGGCACGGTGCTCACCATGAGTCCGGTCAAGGGCGCGGAGGCGTACTCGGCGTACGGCTACTACGAGGACGACGATCGGGTCGACCTGGGTTCCGAGCTTCCCGTCCCCGCGGAAATCGAGGCCGGCGAGAGCGGCTCGGCCAAGTCGGCCAAGCCGGCCAAGTCGGCAGCCAAATCAGCTAAGCCTTCCCGGCGGACCGGGCTCCGGCGACCGCGACCCTCAACGCGAATCGGCGAGCGGGACTCCGAGGAGCCGGGTTCGACGAACGGGTCTGCGACGAGTGGAATGACGAATGAGACGTCGCCGAACGGCGCGTCCGCTGACGGCTCCACAGAGCAGCCGAACGCCAGTTCCGCCGATGCCGGAGCGCGGGAGGCATCGACAGGCTCGATCAGCTGACGCCGCGGGGCTGATCCACAGTTGACGCAGACGTGGCGACTCGATCGGCCAGTCGCGCGAACTGCAGCACCTTGAACGTGCGGCGGATCGCCGATGGGAACCGTGCAACCACTCCTGCGCGTTCCTCGCGACTGACCGTCAGCACCAGGTCGGCGGGGCGGACAAGGCCGGCGGTGACCGGGCGGGACCGGAGTCCCGGTCCGCACCGAACCGTTCCCGAAATGCCCGCCGGACCAGCGGGTGCAGGGGTGGTCGGCGATGGCGCGGCTGCCTGCCGATTCCACAGTCCACCTACCGGAGGCAGACCGATGCCGGCGGTTGTCTGGCGGCCTCGCGAACGATTCATCTCGGCCATCGCAGAACGGCCGAGATTTGTTGTGCCTACGGACAGAAGCCGGAAGCACAACTATTGCAGCGAATCGGGTGGGTGACTGGATCGCCCGGCAATCCACCTGCGCGGCCCGGCCGGCCCGTTGCCGACGGCGCTCCGGACGCGCTCCCTACGCCGTCCAGGGCCGGTCGTCCGGCGCGCGGCTGGGTTGCTCGAGCGTTACGGTCCAATTGGGTGAAGTTGTGTGAAGTCCTGTCACCAAACGTGCTAAACGACGCGCATCAGGGCGCTGGGGGTACCTCATTCGGGTGAGAATTCCGCCAAGTAAGTTCTCCTCGGTTACTATAAATGACAGTCGACGCGCAGATGTCCCCAAGGATGCGGATGGGCTAGCGGTTGATGGCCCTTTGATGATCAGACCCTTTGGAGAAGACGTGTCCATCCGGATCGGCTATGCCCCCGGTGCTTATGACCTCTTTCATGTGGGCCATCTCAACTTGCTCCGCCACGCGAAGAGCCATTGTGACTTCCTGATCGCTGGCGTCGTCTCCGACGACATGCTCGAGTTGGCGAAGGGCCGCCGCCCGGTGATCCCGCTCGAAGAGCGCTTGGCGATCGTGTCGCACATTTCCTACGTCGATCGAGCCATCGCGGAGGTCGTTCCGGACAAGCTCGTGACCTGGGAGTCGGTCCGATTCAACGTCCTGTTCAAGGGCGATGACTGGCGCGGCACAGCCAAGGGAGAGAAGTTGGAACGAGACTTTGCCGAGGTCGGCGTGGACATCGTGTATTTCCCGTACACCATGCATACCTCCAGCAGCATGCTCAGGCGGGTCCTGTCCGGCATCGCCGGCGAGCGGGAGCCCATCGAGGCGACAGGATGACGGTCCCACCCGGTTTCGCGAAGACTCCAACACAAAGCGTAGCTGAGGCGCTTACTGGGTCACCCGAAAGGTGGAGGTTTGGTATGAAGCGTTCCCAAATTAGTCGCTAAGAGTTACATTGGCGGGTATCAAAGTTTGTCCGATGCCCCGTTCGACGGAGCGGACATCACGGTTGACATCAGGCCAGAATCCGTCCTGATGGATGTGGTCACGGCTGCGGCTGACCGACCACCCCGGGGGCACACGTGCCGTTGTCGCCTCCACCGCTCGCGCGAGACATAGAGGTAGTCCAGATGGCGCTCACGACCGAACCGGTCGCTTCCCCACGTCATGGCTTTCGGGCTGTGCGCGCCAGGTCAAGCGTTGAATCCGGTCAGTCGCTGCGGTCGGTGTCGACTCCGGCAGCGTCCCCCGCGGATCAGGCGTTCGACACTGTTCCGGCCAAGGCCCTCGCGCAGGCCGGGGCAGCATCACGCGGGAAGCGCCGGGGTTGGGGCCAGCGGTACGCGAGCCGGCTCGCGGTCACCGACGTCATCGCCCTGGTCTGGGCAGCCATCGGGGTGCACCTGGTGCAGCCGCAGGTAAGCCGGTCGGCCTTCACCAGTGATTCGCTCAACCCGTCTTTCGTGGCGTTGACCGCCGGTCTGCTGGTGGGCTGGTTGATCGCGCTGCACTTCTCCGGCCGTGATCCGAAGACCATCGGGCACGGGCCCACGGAGTACAAGCAGATCGTGCATGCCACTCTCGTGGTGTTCGGGTTGGTGGCGATCGCGGCGTACCTGTTCCAGTTGGACCTGCCGCGCAGCTACCTGCTGGTGATGATGCCCGCCGGATTGACCGCGATCCTGGCCTCCCGTTTCGTCTGGCGCCGTTGGCTGCACCACCGCCGGGACCTGGGTCAGTACATGTCCCAGGTGCTCGCGGTAGGCAACATCCACACCGTCACCGAGTTGCTCCGTGACCTCCGCCGGGCCCCGCGGGCCGGATACAAGGTCATCGGCGTCTGCGTCAGCCAGGATTCGCCGGCCGGGCATGGCGTCCCGCTGACGTCCATCGACGGCGTCCCGGTACTGGGGGATCTCGGTTCGCTTGCGGAGGTCGTCCGCCGGTCCGGCGCTGACACCGTGGCCGTCACCGCCACCGCTGCCTTCGGCCCGAGCGCTGTGCGCAGGCTCAGCTGGGAGCTCGAAGACACCGACGCCGACCTGGTGCTGGCGCCCGCACTGACGAACATCGCCGGCCCCCGGATCCACACCCAGCCCGTTGCCGTACTGCCGTTGATCCACGTGGACCGCCCGACCTATCGCGGAGCGAACCGGCTGCTGAAGAAGACCTTCGACGGAGCCAGCAGCGTGTTCCTGGTGCTGCTGCTGTCGCCGGTGCTGCTGGCCGTCGCCGCGGCCGTCAAGCTGACCAGCAAGGGTCCGGTGTTCTTCCGCCAGGAGCGCGTCGGGATCAATGGCGAGATGTTCCGGATGATCAAGTTCCGGTCCATGGTCGTCGATGCCGAGGCGCGGTTGGCCTCCCTCAAGGAGGAGCAGCACGACGCCGGCAACGAGGTGCTGTTCAAGATCAAGAATGATCCTCGCATCACCAAGGTCGGCAAGTTCATCCGGCGGTTCAGCATCGACGAGTTGCCCCAGCTGTTCAACGTCGTGATCGGCGATATGAGCCTCGTCGGCCCGCGCCCTCCGCTGATGGCGGAGGTCGAGCTCTACGGTGACGAGGCCCGCCGTCGGCTGCTGGTCAAGCCGGGAATGACCGGCCTGTGGCAGGTGTCCGGGCGTTCGGACCTGACCTGGGACGACACCGTCCGGCTGGACGTGTATTACGTGGAGAACTGGTCCATCACCGGCGACGTGGTGATCCTGTGGAAGACAGCCAAGGCCGTCGTGTCCTCCAGCGGTGCCTACTGAAGATCTGACGATCGCGTTCACGACGCCCGGGCCACTCTTCGGCCCGGGCGTCGTTGCGTCGGTGACCCCCGACCGTGTGCTCGTTCGGATCGAGTGGTGGCGTGTGGCAGTCTGAGCGGGGCCGTCAAATCGGGTGGGTTCCTGCCGGCGGCCTCCGA
>JBBQJM010000066.1:0-11387 GCA_038325895.1 Mycobacteriales bacterium | reverse complement strand
CCACGGTGACCGTCGTTGACCCGCAGGCCGGCGGGTATGTCACGGCGTTCCGGTCCGGTGCCCGCCGGCCCGGTACGCCGAACCTGAACTTCCAGGCCGGGCAGACCGTCGCCACCACGGTGATCGTCCCGGTCAGTCGTGCCGGGAAGATCCAGCTGTTCAACGGCTCGACCGGGGACGTGCAACTGATCATCGACATCACCGGATACACCCTGAGCGGTGTCGCCGTGCACGGCGCGGTGTGGGCCTGGGGAGCGGGAAACAACGGTCAACTGGGGAACGGCGGCACCACCAGCGGCCTGGTACCGGTTCCGGTGTTCGGGCTCGGTGATGTCACCGCCGTCGCCGGTGGTTGGTTCGCCGGGAATGCGCTGCGCAGCGACGGCACCGTCTGGTCCTGGGGGACCGGGGCGTTCGGTCAACGGGGCACCGGCGGCTGCTGCGCGATCGTCAGCCCGGTCCCGCTGCGGATTCCCGGGCTCAGTCACGTCACCGCCGTCGCCGGCGGGTACGGCACCGGGTACGCACTGCGCAGCGACGGCACCGTCTGGTCGTGGGGCGACGGACAGTCCGGCGCTCTCGGGGACGGCGATGACGAGTCGTACAGCACCGTTCCGGTGCAGGTGTCCGGCCTGGAGCACCTGCACATCACCGCGATCGCCGCCGGCATCGTCACCGGCTACGCGCTGACCAGCGACGGCGTCGTGTGGGCGTGGGGAGCCGGGAATGTCGGCCAGTTGGGCAACGACGGCACCACGAACAGCCTCGCGACGCGGGTGTCCCACCTGAGCAACGTCACCGCCATCGCCGCCGGCGGCTCCACCGGCTACGCGGTGGTGGGCAACGACACCGTGTGGGCATGGGGCGACGACAGCTGGGGTGAGCTGGGCGACGGTCAAAAAGGACCTACCTCCCGCAGCCTGGTACCGGTACAGGTGCCCGGCCTGACCGGTGTCACCGCGATCGCCGCCGCCACCTTCACCGGCTACGCACTGCGCGGTGACGGCACCGCGGCCGCCTGGGGCGAAGGCCACTACGGCCAGCTCGGTAACAACACCACCACCACCGTCAGCGCCGGGCCGGTGCCGGTGTCCTTGCCCGCCGGCGTCACCGCCGTCGCCGCCGGTGGTCTCACCGGCTACGCGCTGCGTGCGGGCACCGCGTGGTCCTGGGGCCAGGGCGACCTCGGCCAACTGGGCAACGGCGCCGCCGCGGACGGCCTGCTACCCGCAGCGGTCCCCGGGCTCACCGGGGTGACCGCCGTCGCCGGCGGCGGCGGCGGCACCGGGTACGCCATCACCCGCTGACCCACCCCCGGACCCGCCCGGGCCGACAGCCGACCACCCATGGTCGATCCCTCACCCCAGCCGGCCCGGGCGGCGTCACCCCACGGGAATTTCGACAGCTCAACCAGCTTCCCGTCACGTGACGAAACCCCCCGGACGCGCATCGGCCGAAGCCCTCGGCGGATCAGTTCCGCGCGGTGGCCGTCATTTCCCGGTCGATCGTCCACCGGCGCCCAACTCGTATAACCGGTGGTTATCCGAGTTGGCTGCGCTCCTCGGGCGGGGCCGAAAACAAGGGGTGGACGCGCCGCGCAGGCGGTAGCTGTAGCGGTAGTCCTGGGTGGTGTACGAGTTGGAGTACTTCTGGGTGGACGTGAGTCCGACAGCGGTGAACGTCTCGTCGATGGACAACATGGTGTGATGTTGTTGTCACTCAGGGGATGTCGGCGACGAGCCATGAACGGACGTGCCGTCGCCAGCGCAAGAGTCGTAGCGCAGTGGTCGTAGCTGGCCCAGGATTCCCCGTTCTTGACGCTGCTCGCGGACAGATCCGTTTCGCTGCTGGTGCAGTCATCCGAAGTGTGGTGTAGGAGAGCGGGACAAATGACCTATCCGCCGTGACCGTTGATCGGGACGTTCACTCGCGCGTACGGCGGCGACAGCCCGCACGTTCTGGTGTCCTACGGGTTGTCCGCCGACCTGATCAACGAGATCCTCCCGTTGGGTCGGGCGCTGCACGCCACCACGGTGCGTCGGCAGGTTCAGGCCAACGCGCAACGCCTGGATGACGAGAGATCATCTCCACCTCGTTCGCGGAATCCGCGCGGTCAACCAGGTGATCAGCAAACGCATAGTCAAGAAAGCAGCGGATGTGCTGGAGCCCCGCGGCGCGCACCTCCTACTGCAGATCCGCACCCGGGTGCTCAACGACACCCTCACCGACGACTACCAGCGCTGGTACCCGACTTCACCCACGCAACCGATCAAGAGCACGTGGCCGCGTAACCTCCCACGGTTTGTCCCGCTCTCCACCTCGGACCCATCGACCACGGACACCACGTCCTGCCACCCGAGCGAGCAACACCCGCGCGGATCCCTGAAACGGACCCACATTCATGCCGGGCGGCCCCGAAAATGACCCACGGAAGCAGCAGGAGGGCCGAGAATTTTAGGAGGGTCTTCCGGAATAGGGGGCGTGAAAGTCGCCTGCCGGCCGGAGGATGAGGTCTTTGCTTCTCGGTGCTGAGCGAGTTCCGGGGCCAGGCCTCCAGCCACGGCAGCCGCGGGTCCGGCACTCTCGCGCCGGGCCCGCGGCGTCGTCCTGATTCCCTACAGGCGGTTGGCGATCTCCGTCGTCGCATCCCGGTGACGCGGGATTCCTCCACCGGATGAGTTGGCCACGTCTATGGGGTCCACCGGAACGCGTGATAGTCGCCGCCCGCCGTGTTCGCGTGCCCCGTGACCTGGCCCCGCTCGTTGATCGCGTAGCCGTCGCTGCCCGTTCCGCCGAGTGTGCCCAGATCCTGCATGCCACCGGACGCGGTCCATCGGAACGCGTGATAGTCGCCGCCCGCCGTGGACGCGTTCCCCGTGACCTGTCCCCCAGCGTTGATCGCGGACGCGGAGCTGTACGTTCCGCCGGGTGTGCCGCCGAGTGTGCCCAGATCCTGCATACCACCGGACGCGGTCCACCGGAACGCGTGATAGTCGCCGCCCGCCGTGTACGCGTTCCCCGTGACCTGTCCCGCCGCGTTGATCGCAGATGGGTAGCTGAACGTTCCGCCGAGTGTGCCCAGATCCTGCATGCCACCGGACGCGGTCCACCGGAACGCGTGATAGTCGCCGCCCGCCGTGGACGCGTACCCCGTGACCTGGCCCCGCTCGTTGATCGCGGACCCGTAGCTGATCGTTCCGCCGAGTGTGCCCAGATCTTGTATGCCACCGGACGCGGTCCACCGGAACGCGTGTTGGGAGGTGTCGCCCGCCGTAGACGCGTTCCCCGCGACCTGGCCCCGCGCGTTGATCGCGCGGGCGGAGCTGTTCGTTCCGCCGGGCAGTGTGCCCAGATCCCGCATGCCACCGGACGCGGTCCACCGGAACGCGTGAGAGTCGCCGCCCGCCGTGTCAGCGGACCCCGTCACCTGGCCCAGCGCGTTGATCGCGGACGCGGAGCTGCCCCTTCCGCCGGGCAGTGTGCCCAGATCTGTCATCGTCGCCGTGTGGCCGTGCACGCTGGGCCCGGAGACCCTTTCGTGGTCGATGTCTGTGCTCGCCGCCGCCGTGCCGGGCGCGGCCAGCGCCAATGCCAATACCGCACCCAGGACGGTGGACACCACCCGCAGCGGGCCTGTGGAGTGAGTTGATTGAGGAGCAGACATGATGTCCCCTTGTCCTCGGCCGGTGGAACGACGAGCCCGGCAGGGTGCAGCGCTCCCGGCCTCACTCGGGTGTAGCGGCTTTCGCGCCGCGGCCGTAGGGCATAACGTCCCAATTAGCGAGGTGCGTGCCAAGACCACCTGTTTGCCCGAGAAGATGGTTCGTGCTGCCAGCAGATCCGTCCGTGACGGACCGGTACTCGTCGCGAAATAGGTTCAACGACAAAGGATGTGGAAGTCGCGGTGGGTTCTGCGCGACGGTCACGCGCGCGACGGACTTGGCCACCGTCTCATCCAATTGGCGGCCACGATAGAGCGGCCCGGCCACGCATGGCTACGGCGATTGCCCACCAGTCAATTGGGGCGCATGGTGGGGCCTCGGGCCCGGCGCAGCGGACTGCCGGGCGGCCCTGAACCCGGTCCGCAAATGTGGCAAACGCAGAGCCCGCGGGCCGTACGCCGCGCCGTGCACCAGCCCGGTCAGCACTCATTGGTCGGTACGGGTTACCGGGTCAACGAACTGCGGTCTCCAGCGCCCGTGCGGTGCGGTGCGCGATGCGCTGCTGTCCGGCAGGCGCCGCTGCAGTACCTGGCCGGCCGGCCACCCCGAGAACCATCGGTGTGCAACGGCTTGCCGCACCGCTGACCGGCCTTGGGGCGGCCGGTTTCCGCGCCAGGCTCAACGCGTTGACCGGAGGGCCCGAGCAACTCGCCGGGCGGGCCGCCGGCCGGCCAGCGGTACGTCACCACCCGACCGGTCAACTCCGGGCCCGGCGCGAGTATGACCGCCGGCGCGACCGGTGGCACGGCCCGGGCCAACACGGTCGGCGACCTGGGCAACCGCGGGATCTACGTCCGCACGCTGCGCGAGTCGATCGACAGCGGCACCTCCGTCGGCCGGATGCTCGCCGGGCTGTTCGCCAGCCTGGCCGAGTACGAGCGGGAACTGATCGCCGAGCGTGCCCGGCTCGCCCGGCAGGCGGCCGTCGCCCGTGGCAAGCTACCCGGCCGTCCACGGGTCCTCGCGCCGGACAAGGTGGCGCTTGCTCTACGTATGCGGGCCGCTGGTGAGTCCGTGCCGACGATCGCGGAGGCCCTAGCTAGGCGTGTCCCAGGCCACTCTGTACCGCGCACTCCAGAGAGTGTCGCGGTGACTTCGCTTGGCCCACCCGTCGGACTCTGGACGTCTCCGTCGGTGCGGGCATCCTAGATTGGATGGATCCTGCTGATGATCTGCAGCATCACGGAGGCGAGGAACCCTGCGGCGCGGACGAACGGCCGGTCCCAGCCATGGTCGCGGCCTCTGGTTATCGGGGCGACGGATCGGCGTTTGTCGGCACGGGTCGTGACGGCGGGCCGAGAACTCTCTGCCCGCAACCAGTCGACCCCTTCCCGCTGCCTGGCTGCGGAACGCACGGCGAGCAGGCAGCCTGCGCTGCAGCGGTTCTCGGTGATCAGCGGTTCTCGGTGATCAGGCTGGCGGCCGCGGTCACTTGCCCCAGGGCCAGGAGAACTCGGCCGGGGGGACGCTCACACCTTCACCGCGGCGTTCCGTAGCTCGGCCTCAAGCGCGTCAAAGGTCGCTGCCCTGCCACGCCACCACCGTCGCCGTGGCATCGTCAACGCCGCGTAGGGAGGGTTTGTTGTCGGTTCTACGCACGACCCCACTCGCACGACATACGCTACAAATTGCTCCGCCATTGCGGGGGGCCGCACGGCAGATTCCCTGGAGTGTCGGTTTCCACGGACTGTCGGTGCTTGCGATCATCTGCTCAGGACCGGGCAGGATGCCGGAAAAGTGGCTCGGGAATGAGCCATCCATCCATTTGGTCAGGACGTTTGCCTCATGTCCGGTCGCTGCGTTTTAGCGGACAATGAGGATCACGTCAGAGGTGCGCGTCGACAATGTGGACGCATCCGCGGGATTGTGACCGAACTGCGCTCAGCAAGCTCGCGTGACGACTCTCAAGGACGTCGGCCGACGCTGTCGCGAGGTTCTCATCGACGCCGCAAAGATCCTGGCCGACCCAGAGCTTGTACCCAATGGGCAGGAGTCACCTAAGGCCGGTGATGCCAAAGCGTGGCTCGGTTTCTATCTTGCGGACAAGATCCCCGGACGATCCCACAAGGAGTTGCGAGCCTTCGTCCCGGTCGCATGGGATCTCGCCCAGAAGGTGACTCACGGCGACGTCGGCCGGGTCGATGCCTATGCCGCAGGCCAAGCGACGGTTCTTCTTATATTCGAGTCTTGCATCAGATGGCGTGACGCCCCGCGCGAGCCGCTAGCAGCTCCAGTAACGAAACTGCGGTCCACCAGGTCCGCAGCCACCGGTACTCCTGCTCCGTTCCCCTCGCCAGCAAGCAGTGGGCTTGTTGATCTTGGTTCAAGCCGGCGGGTGCCCCCCATACGTCCGCTGTGTCATCGGTGTGACCGAACAGTCGCCTGCGACAACGCCCAATCCCACATAACGTTAAGTTATGGCCGATCACCGACCGCTACTTGTAGTTGCCGAGTACGCGGACACCGCTGGTAACGACGGAGACGTTCGATTCTGGTCGTTTGTCGGAGTCACCAAGGCCAAACAGCCGTGAGAGCCGAGAGCACCGCAGAGTGGCTCGTACTCGAAACCGCAAGACCAGCCGGCCCTTCCGCGTCGAACCCATCACCCTCGTGGGGACCAACCAACCGTGAAGCTTGAGTGGTGGAACCACCCCGACGATTGGGATGCCCTGATGGATCAACTCACATCTGGCGCACCCACGAGTCGTGATAATGCGCAAATAGATCCGCGCTTTACACAGGAGGCTGACCCGGGTTTTGCGGGGGTTGGTCACTGTGCAGGACGGGGAAGGCGCCCAGGTCGGCCGCGCGGAGTGGACGGATTTTCGGTGACTCGAAAGGGTGGCGGTCGCCCGCCACGGCCCCTGGGAGGCTGCCGGGGTGACAAGGTTAAAGAGCGGATCGGGAATCGGGGGGTCATCGGCCCGCCGAATGTGTTGTCCGGGAGTCCGGGATTCCTTTCTTCGGGGGCTGGTTTGCGTGGCCGATGTGACCGGTGCCGGCAGTTCCTCCACCGGCAATGTGGTCGCGGGGTTGGTGAAGGCGCCGACGGGGATCGGCGGGTTCGACGAGATCGCCTTCGGTGGTGTGCCGCGGGGCTGGGCGACGCTGGTGACCGGCGCCGCGGGCGTGGGCGTGGGCGTCGGGAAGACGTTGTTCGGGTTGGAGTTCCCGGTCCGCGGTGCGCGTGAGTTCGGTGAGCCGGGCGTGTTGCTGTCGTTCGAGGAATCCGGCGCCGAACTGGCGACGAACGTGGCCTCTTTGGGGTTCGACCTGCCCGGGATGGAACGCGACGGGCGGCTGGAGGTGGATTCGTTCCGGGTCGACGCGGCCATGGTGATCGCGACCGGCGCGTTCGACCTGGAAGGGGTGTTCCTGCGGTTGGGGTTGGCCCTCGATCAGGTCCGCGTTGGGCAACGAGACGATCGTCCGCTCGGACCCTGCCACCCACCCGGGAACCCACGATGACCGCACCCGCACCAGTCACCCGCCAGACACCCGCCGCACCGGCCCTGGCGGGGCCAGCAGCGCTCGTGCAGCCTGTACCGACCGCGTCGGGTCCGGCGGCGCTGGATGCGGCGCGGCCGTTACGGATCCTGCTGATCGAGGACAGCCCGTCGGAGGCCCGGCTCACCCAGGAACGGCTTCGCGGCTCCGGTATCACCTGCGATTTCGCGGCCGCCCTCGCCGAGGTCACCGCGCCGCGGCTGAGGGCCGTCGACTGCGCACTGATCGACCTGGGCCTGCCCGATGCCAGCGGCGTGCAAGCCCTGGAGAAGGTCAGGGACCTGGCCCCGGACCTGCCCGCCGTGGTGCTCACCGGATTGGACGACGAGGTCACCGGCCTGATCGCGCTCCGCGCCGGCGCCCAGGACTACCTGGTCAAACAACGCGCCGACGGCTACGGCATCGCCCGCGCGGTCCGGTTCGCCGTCGCCCGCAAACACCTGCAAATCACCGCGGACAGCCTAGCGCTGCACGAGTTGGATCTCACCGACGACGTCATCCAACAGCTGTACGCCATCGGCCTGGCGATGAGCACCAGTCGGCGCCGCACCGCGCGGAAGGACCCCGCTGTGGCCGAGCGGATCGCCGGTCACATGCTCGCCCTGCAACACGTCGTGCAGAACATCCGCGACAACACCACCCGCACCGGCGGCAGCGGCCGCGGCCGCGGAGACGCCGGTGACGGGTCGGGCGAATCCACTCCACCCGGCGGCGGGCCGTGACCACCGTCGCCGCCCCGCCGCTGCGGGTGGTGCTGGCCGACGACTCCGCCGAATCACGGGAGCTGCTGCGCGCCATGCTCGGGTCCATCACCGGAGTCGAGGTGATCGGCGTCGCCGCCGACTGCCGGCAAGCCGCCGACCTGCTACAGACCATGGGCGCGGATGTGGTGTTCCTGGACATCGCGATGCCCGTGATGGACGGCCTGGAAGCGGCCGCGCTGATCCGCGCCCACCACCCCGACCTGACGATCATCATCGTCTGCTCCGCGTACGACCGGGTCGCGATGGGCCTGACCGCGTTGGCTGCCGGCGCCAACGAATACCTCCAGAAAGCGGCCACCCTCGAGCAGCTGGTGGACCAACTCCAGCGGGTCTTCCCCGGGCGGGCCCTGCACATCACCACCCCTTCCACCGGCCCCACCAGCCCCGCCGGGCCGCTACCGCTGCAAGGGGAAACCGTCCCCCCGGGCGCGGCGCCGTCGACCGACCCGCGGTCCCGGGCGGTGCTGGAGGCCCTGGAACAAGGAGTGCTGATCACCGACCCGGTGGCCGTGATCACCGACGCCAACACCGCCGCGACCCGGATCCTGCAGCTGCCGCTGGGCCGGGTGACCGGTCACACCCTGACCGAGGTCGGCCTGGACGACGCCGGGGTCATCGCCGACGGGATCCGGTCCGGTCGCCGGCTGCAGCACCTGGACTACCCGCTGCACCAACCGGACGGCACCACCCACCCGGTGCTCCTCACCGTCCGCCCGCTGCCCGGCGCGGCCGGCGCACCACCCGGGGAGTACCTGATCTCCCTCACCGACGCACCCGGGCGTGACACCGAACGGCGGGTTCGGCAAGCGCTGGACACCACCCAGGAAGGTGTCTGGTCCATCGACACCGACGACGTCACCACCTGCGTCAACGCCAGGGCCGCGGCCGCCCTGCTCGGCGACACCGTCCCCGAAATGGTCGGAACCCCGATCTGGGAGCACCCGGCCGGCCGGCCGGTCCTGGCGAACGGACACGTTGCGCGTGTACAGAGCACGATCGTCGACATCACCGAGCAGCACCGCGTCCAGGAGCAGCTGCGCCGCAGCGAGGAGCTGTTCCGCAGCGGGTTCGACCACTCGCCCATCGGGATGGTGCTGACGAACCTCGACGGGACGTTCGCCCGCGTCAACGCCTCCTTTGCCAGGATGCTGGGATACGACGACCCGAGCGAGCTGACCGGTGTCGACTTCGCGTCGGTCACCCATCCCGAGGACGAGGCAGGCGCCCGCGAGGGCATCCGGCGGATGCTCGCGGGCGAGCCGTACCAGGCCGAGAAGCGTTACCTGCGCCGCGACGGTGCCACGGTGCACGCGATCCTGTCCTCCACCGCCGTGTGCGATGACGCCGGCGATCCGATCGTTTTCTTCACGCAGGTCGAGGACATCACCGACCGAAAGCTCGCCGAGTTGGCCCTCGCCGACAGCGAACATCGGCTGCGGGCCGCGTTCGAGGCCGTGTGCGACGGGCTGGTGGTGCTCAGCCCGGTTCGTGTCGACGGGGAGATCGTGGACTTCCGGTTCGACTACATCAACGATGCCGGGTGCCGACTCAACAGCATGCCGCGGGAACGGCACATCGGAAACCTGATCTCCGACGTGCTGCCGGGATTCCGCGAGTCCGGCCTGTTCGACGATGTCGTGCAGGTGATCCAGACCGGTGAACCGGTCCACCGCCAATCGTTCTTCTACGCCGATGTCTTCGGCGGCGATGCGCCGGTTCCACGGGTCTGGGACGTGAGCCTGGCCAACATGGGCGATGCGGTGATCGACACATTCCGCGACGTCACCGACCAAGTCGCGGCCGAAACCCAGGTTCGACAGGCCGAAGAGCGGCTGCAGTCCGCGGTGGCCTCCATGACCGACGGTTTCTTCCTCACCCGCGCCCGCCGCGACGAAGACGGCACGATCACCGACCTCGAGTACGTTCTGGTCAACGACGCCGGTTACCGGCTCACCGGGAAAGCCCCGCAGGACCTGATCGGCCACGGCTACGTCGAGGTCTGGCCGACCACCGCACACTTCGACGACTACTGCACCGTCGTCGACACCGGAGTCCCCTTCACCACGGTCGTCGAAACCCCACCGCCGGCGGCAACGTCAACCGTCCGAGTGTCGATGACCAAGGCCGGCGACGGCGGCGTCTTCCTGCTGACCGACCTGTCGGAGCGGGTGCAGCACGAACGGCAACTGTCCGCCGCGCACTCCCAGGCGAGAGCCCGCGCGGAGCAGCTGGAAAGGGCCAACCGCGACCTGGAGGCGTTCGCCTCCGCGCTGAGCCACGACCTGCGCGAACCGCTGCGCACCACCGCCGGGTTCGTGCAACTGATCACCGACCGGTACAGCTCTGACCTGCCCGATCCCGCCCGCGAACTGTTCGACTACGTCACCGCCGGCACCGAACGCATGAACGAGCGGATCACCGCCATCCTCGGTTTCGCCCGCTCCGGCGCCCGCGCCGCCCCACCGCACCCGATCGACAGCGCCGACGCCGCCGCCCGGGACTGCCAGGCCGTCCTCACCGACGCCGGCGCCACCCTCGACCTCGGCCCCCTGCCCGTCGTGGCCGCCGACGCGCTGCAACTGCAACGGGTGTTCCAGAACCTGATCAGCAACGCCGCCAAGTACCCCCGACCCGGTATCCCCCCGCACATCGCGATCAGCGCCGACCGGCTCGACGACCACTGGCAGTTCACCGTCGCCGACAACGGACCGGGGGTCGTCCCCGAGAGCCGCCGGGAACAGATCTTCGCCATGTTCGTGCGCGGCGGCACCGACGACACCCACGACGGGAACGGCGTGGGCCTGGCGTTGTGCCGGCGCATCATCGAAAGCTACGGCGGCCACATCTGGGTCGAGCCCAACCCCACCGGCGGCAGCCTGTTCCGCTTCACGCTGCCGACCAGCGCAGAAGGTGCCGCCTGACCGGGTCGACGACGAACCCGGCGCTCCCCCAGCGCGGTGGATCGCGCATCGCCGCCGAGGCGATGCGGGCGCTGTTCCTGAACTCCCGCGACGGCGTCCTGTCCACCGCTCCCGACGGGCGCGTCTTCGCCGCCAACCCGGCGATGTGCGCCATGTTCCGGTGCAGCGAAGAGGAAATCTGCGCCGCCGGCCGCGACCGATTCGTCGATCCCGACGACCCGAATCTGCTGGCAGCCCTACAGGAGCGACGTCGCACCGGGCACTTCCACGGCGAACTGACCTACCGTCGTGCGGACGGCACCACCTTCAGGGCCGAAGACACGTCGGACGTGTTCTTGGACGCCACCGGCGAACAGCGCACCTGCACCATCGTCCGCGACATCACCGCCCGCGCGGCGGAGGATCGCGCGCGGCGCGACAGGACCACCTAACTCGCACCAGCGCTCGACCGGATCACCGAGCAATCCGAAGCC
>JBBQJM010000065.1:0-11408 GCA_038325895.1 Mycobacteriales bacterium | reverse complement strand
CCCGAGGTCCAGGAACCGGCGCAGGACTTCCACCAGGGCTTGGCCGCGGCGGACCTTCGCCGGCCGCGGATCGGTGGTGCCATCGGCCGCGGGGCGGGGCGCGGCCAGCCCGTCGATGGCCTTGGACATGATCTCCACCCCCAGGTCGTCCAGGAATCCCTTGAACGCGGTCAACCCGGTGCTGGTGTTCCGGGACCCGAGGGTGAGTTCGACCTTGTCGACCGGGTCCCGTTCGTCCAGCGAACCGTCCGGGTCGCAGGCCTGGGCGACCTGCCGGGCGAACTTGGCGAACACCACCGGTTCGGTGACCTTCGCCTGGTCCACCAGCTTGGCCCGCACCAGGTCCCGCAACCCGGGGTCGACCCCGGCGGGCAGGCCGGCCATGGTGGCGATGACGGTGCGGACCTGCTCGGTACCGACCGCGCCGGTGTCCACCGCGTCCCGCAGCTCCGGCAACGCCGGTGGGGTTTCCCCACCGGTGGGCAGGTCCCGCGGCAGGATCGCCCGGGCGGCGCGGGCCCGCCCGGCGGCCTCACCCGGGGAGATGCACAACCGTTGCCGCAGCAACCCCGCCGTGGACACCGCGCCGTGGCCCTGGAAGATCCGGCGGGTGTCCAACTCCCCGGTCAGGTGGACCTGCGCGGCGTACACCAACCGCCCCACCCGCTCCAACACCCCGGCCAAGGTCAGCAAATCGTCGTCGGGGAATTTCCAGAACGCGCTGCCCCGCAACTCCTCCACACCAGCACACACCGACCCCGCCACCGCGGTGGCGTGCTCGATAACGCTGATCAGCTCCATGAATAGAACGCTAGACCACACCACCGACAGCCCCCCGAAACCGACAATTCGGGCACACTGTTGCCGTTGAAGGGGAGCCCCGGCCCCGCTGCGCGCGGGGATCGGGGCGATCAGGCGAACGCGTCGTCGGCCAAGTCGTCCTCGTCACCAGTCGTCCGCTGACCGCATGTCAGGTGAGCGTGATCCTCTGCCTTGCTGCACGGCTGCCGATTCTCAGCCTGTCTCCGCGGGCGACCGACCTGAAGGGAGACCGGTTGCGCCGGAATGTGCCTGCGCCGCCCATCCCACCGGCCCCATCCCACGCCTCTTGAAGGCACCACTGAAGCCTTGACAGGCAGCACTGAGCCCGATCCACCTGAACGGCAGGGACCATGAGGCGTTCAGACCAAGACCAATACCGCGACCCAATACCGCGACCCAATACCGCGACCGAGATACACCGCCACCGCCCTCAAAGGGCATCCGCGGGCAGCACCTCAGGCCAGGGCGCGGAGGCGATCGTTCGGCTGGAGCTCCGGACGTCGGGCCGCATGCCGACCGCAGCACGAGCCATGGACCGATCATGGCCCAACGGCAGCGGGTCGAAAGCCCGGCAGACCATGATGGAGCCATGAGCGTCGACCACCGCCCTCCGTCTGCCCGTGGCGACGGATCCGGCATTGGTGGACCGGTCCCTGGTCTGGCGCAACGGCCACGTCGTGGCCACGGACGTCGACCCGACAGCACTCATCGATCTATTGGGTCGCGACGACGGGACGCATGCCTGGTGGTGCCTGCCGCGCGCAGCAGGCCCCTTTCTCACCGCCGCGGCGGATTTCCTGGGGCTGGATGCGCTGGCCGTCGAGGACATCCTCGGCAACCGCGAGAGCCCCAAGCTGGACACCATCGGCGACACGGTGATGATCATCGGCGGCGGGGTTCGATTCGACCCGAACGGTGCCGCGCTGGACATCGACCGGGTGTCGATCCTGGCGACCGAACGCGCGCTGGTGCTCGTGGCGGACGAACAGCTGATGTCGACGCTGGTACCCGTGCTGCAGCAGTCCACGCCGGGGGTGATGACCGAGGCGGGTCGCGGGCGGGATCCACGGCCTGCTCGACGCATTGGTCGATGGCTACAGCGCGGCGTTGGAAGCCATGGAAGAGGCCACCGAGACGCTCACCGAATCGCTCTTCGCCGACCGGCCGCTCGCACGTGCGGACCAACTGCGCGCCTTCCAGTTGCGCCGGGCCCTCGTCCGGCTCCGGAAGATCTGCACCCCGATGGAGGAGGTCACCGGCGAGCTGGCGAACGCGGCGCTGCGCCCCGCCGACGAGCCCACCTCCGACCCGGTCGACGTGCTGCTCGTCAGGGCCACCGCCCGCCGGTTCGCCGACGTCGCTGACCACGCCCGGCACACCGCGGAGGGCACCAACGGCCTGCGGGACGTGCTGGCCTCAGCCTTCGAGAACAACCTTGCGCCGGCCGACGTGCACCTGAACACGATCATGAAAATGCTTTCGGCGTGGGCGGCGATCATCGCGGTCCCGACCCTGGTCACCGGCTTCATTGGGATGAACGTGCCCTACCCCCGCTTCGGCCAGGGTCAGGGCCTCGCGCTGGCGTTCGTGGTGATGATCTGCGCAGTGGTCACCTTGTACGTCCTGATTCGGCGGAACGACTGGCTGTAGCCCGCTCGCCCCGAACACCGACCCGGACGCTCACCCCGGCCCGCTGACCCCCGGCCAGCTCACCCCCGGACGCTCAGCCCGACCTTCTGGAATTCCTTGAGGTCGGAGTAGCCGGCCTTGGCCATCGCCCTGCGCAGCGCGCCGCACAGGTTCGTCCGGCCATCCGCACCCAGCGCCGGGCCCAGCAACAGCTGCCGGAGCGGCACGTCGGCCGGACCGCACGGTGCCGCGAACCCGCGCGGCAGGACCGGGTGCGCGGCGGTGTTGGGCCAGAACCACCCGGCCGCCGGCGCCTCGGCGGCCCAGGTCAGCGGCTCACCGAGCATCACGGCGTCGGCGCCGCAGGCGATCGCCTTGGCGATGTCGGCGCTGGAGTGAATACCACCGGCGGCGATGACATGCACGTACCGGCCGCCGGTCTCGTCCAGGTACGCGCGCCGGGCCGCCGCGGCGTCGGCGATGGCGGTGGCCATCGGGACGTCGATACCGAGCACCTCGTCAGTCGTGGACGTCGCGCCGTCGCCGGTGCCCACGATGACGCCCGCGGCTCCCGTCCGCATCAGGTGTGTAGCGGTCTGGTAGTTCGTGCAGCCCCCCACGATGACCGGGACGTCCAAGTCGGCGATGAACGACTTGAGGTTCAGCGCCTCGCCGTTGTGCTGGACGTGCTCGGCCGAGACGATGGTGCCCTGGATGACCAGCAACTCGACTCCGGCGGCGATCGCCGGTCCGGCCAGCGCCATCGCGTTCTGCGGGGACAGCCGCACGGCCACCGTTCCGCCGCCGGCGCGGAGCACGCCGATTGCCTCGGTCAGCAGATCCAACGACACCGGTTCGTGGTAGGCCTTCTGCAGGAAGGCGATCACCTCGTCGGGATCATCGGCCTCCGACCCCTGCGCCAGCAGGTCGTCGATGACGGCTTGCGGATCGCCATGGCGAGCCCACAATCCCTCGCCGTCCAGCACCCCGAGGCCGCCGAGCTCGGCCACCCCGGCCGCCACCGCAGGCGAGACGATCGCGTCGCTCGGGTGCGTCAGCACCGGGATCTCGAAGCGGTAGGCGTCGATCTGCCAGACCGTCGAGATGTCCGACGAGGATCGGGTCCGGCGGGAGGGGACGATCGTCACGTCGTCGAGTTCGTACGCCCGCCGGGCACTACGCCCCATGCCGATCTCGACCGTGTCGACCACCGTTCCTCCAACGCTGTGAGAGTGTCCCGCGAGATGTGGCCTTGGCTGCACGGATCCCGGCGCGCGGACCCGATCGAAGGGTAGGCGACGGCGGCCGGCGGCACAGCAGAGGCAGGTCAGCGGTCGATGTAGTTCGGCGCTTCCGAGGTGATGGTGATGTCGTGCGGGTGCGACTCCTTGAGCCCGGCCGCGGTGATCCGCACCAACTTGGCGCCCTTGAGCGCCTCGATCGTCGGCGAACCGGTGTAGCCCATGGCCGCGCGCAGTCCGCCGACCAGTTGGTGCGCCACGTCCTGCAGTCGGCCGCGGAACGGCACCCGGCCCTCGATACCCTCCGGCACGAGCTTGTCGTCGGAGAGCACGTCGTCCTGCGAGTAGCGATCCTTGGAATACGAGCGGGCCTCGCCGCGGGACTGCATCGCCCCGAGCGAGCCCATCCCGCGGTAGGTCTTGTACTGCTTGCCCGCGACAAAGATCAACTCACCGGGCGATTCGGCAACGCCGGCCAGCAGCGAGCCGAGCATCACCGTGTCCGCACCGACCGCGATGGCCTTGGCGATGTCGCCGGAGAACTGCAGCCCACCGTCCCCGATCACCGGGACGCCGGCGGGCCGGCAGGCCTTGGCCGCCTCGTGGATCGCGGTGACCTGCGGGACACCGATACCGGTGACGACCCGGGTGGTGCAGATCGAGCCCGGCCCCACCCCGACCTTCACCGCGTCGGCGCCCGCGTCCACCAGCGCCTGCGCGCCGGCACGGGTGGCAACATTGCCGCCCACGATGTCGACCCTGCCGCCGACATCCTTCTGCAGCCGGGCGACCATCTCGACCACCCGAAGGGAATGACCGTGCGCGGTGTCGACCATGATCACGTCGATGCCGGCGTCCACCAGCGCCATGGCCCGCTTGTACGACTCCTCCCCGACCCCGACGGCGGCACCGCAGAGCAGCCGACCGTCCGCATCCTTGGTGGCCATCGGGTACTGCTCGGTCTTGACGAAGTCCTTCACGGTGATCAGCCCGCGGAGCTTGCCGTCGGCGTCCACCAGCGGCAGCTTCTCGATCTTGTGCTTGCGCAGCAGCCCGAGTGCGGCCTCTGCACTGACCCCGACCGGCGCGGTCACCAGCGGCATGGTGGTCATCACCTCGCGCACCGGCCGGCTCAGATCCACCTCGAACCGCATGTCCCGGTTGGTGATGATGCCGAGCAACCGCCCGTCGGCGTCCGTGACGGGCACCCCCGAGATGCGGAACTTGGCGCACAGGTCGTCGGCCTCGCGCAGCGTGGCGTCCGGTCGGCAGGTGACCGGATCGGTGACCATCCCGGCTTCGGACCGCTTGACGATCTCCACCTGGGCCGCCTGGTCCTCGATGGACAGGTTCCGATGCAGCACGCCGAGCCCACCCTCGCGGGCCATCGAGATCGCCATCCGGGATTCGGTGACGGTGTCCATCGCGCTGGAGACCAGCGGCACCCGCAGCCGCACGTTCCGGGAGAGCCAGGTGCTGGTGTCGGCCTCGCTGGGAACCAGATCGGAGGCATCCGGGAGCAGCAATACGTCGTCGTAGGTCAGCCCCACCGTGCCGAACTTCTCGTCGAAGCCCCAACTCCCGGAAGCGGGATCACCGTCGCGGTCGACACCGGCGCGAGAGTCGGGGGGTGGAAACTCAGCAACCGGGGGCATGTCGACCTTCCGCAGACGCGTTCGCGGTACCAATCCCGACCACCGGCGGCGCGATCGTCACCGGAACTCGTTTCACCATCGTAGGCGAGCGATGGAGCGATCCTGCCCGGTAGCGACACGGCACTATGCCGGCCGCCGGGCGAGGTCAGAGGGTTGCGGAGGCCTGATCAGCGGCCGGATCCACCGCCTTGCGATCCGAGCACGAAGGCCGCCGGATCGCTGCCGGCCGAGCCCGTCGGCGTCGAGGTCTCGATGCTCGGGACGGGAGGCTCGGTGCTCGGCTCGGTGCTCGCCGGTGGGGGCGCAGGGGCGGAGTTCTCCGTGGACGTCTGGTCACCCGAAGCGGTGGTGTCGGCGGTGGGGTCGACCGGCACCGCGGGGGAAGTCTCCGGAGCTGGGTCTGTGGTCACCGGGGGTGGTGTCGGGGTGGGTGACGCAGACTCGGTCGGAGCGTCGGTCTTGGGGTCGATCGAGGCATCCAGCGACGGATCGACGGCCGCCTCGAGGGTGCTCGAGTCGGCGATCGTCGGGGGGCCGGCCGAAGGAGTGGACGAATCGGTCGACGCCTGCGGCTGGTTGGACGCGATGATCGCTTCCAGGATCGTGCCGAGCAGCGGCGTCGCGGCCGCCGAGGTTCCGGCCGCACTTGACAACATCGAGGACGGGCTGCCGTCCGGCTGCGCGAATGCCTGGTCGGCAGCTGCCGCGGCCGCCGATGCGGTGGCCTGCGTGCTGCGACGTTCCGCTTCGGGGATGACATCCGCCCACAGTTTTTGCACCGTCCCCGGGATGGAGGCCGGCATGTCCAGGTCGTCAACGTGGCCGAGCTGCACGGTCGCCCGCATCAGGGCCTCCCGCGCGGCGTCCGGCCGGCCGGCGTCCAATGCGGTCTGCACCTCCGCCAGGGCGTTCTCGACCTCGCTCAGCGAGCGCACCGAGGCCAACCGGTCCGACCACAGCACGCTGGCCAATGGCCACAAGGAGTCGCCGGGCCGCGCGGTCCGGGATCCGACCGCGGCCGATCCGATGAGCAGCGCGCAGATGGCGGCCGCGATCAGCATCGCGGGTCGCGCAGTCCGTTGCTGCCTGTGCCGGCCGGCGGCAACGGCATGGGAGGCATGCCGGACGGCGGGCGCCGGCGGCAGCGGGATCGAGGAGATCTCGTCGCGCCAGATGTCGAACAGCTCGATCAGCGGATCTCCCCCACCCAGACCTTTGCCGACTTCCTGGCCGACGAACCCGGCAGCACCGGCTCCCGTGGAACCGGTCTCCGACAACAGGGCGTCGACGAGGGCATCGTCTGCGAAAACGTCTGCGACATCGACAACCGGGGAATCGCCGTGTCGGCGCTTTGACCGACCGGACATCAGACCAACTGCTCTGACAGTCCTGTGTCTGCGGACAGCAGGAGTCGAAGTTTGGCGAGGGCTCGGTGCTGGGCGACACGGACGGCACCGGCCGTCATGCCCAGGGCGTCCGCAGTCTGGTCGGCCGTCAGGCCAACGCCGACCCGGAGTCTGATGATTTCCTGCTGGGTGGTGGGTAGGTGGCCGAGCAGTTCACCCATCAGATGCGACACGGAGTTGGCAACCACTCGTTGCTCGGGTCCACGCTCGGCGGATGGCGCGTCCGGGACCTCCGCAAACGGATAGGTACGCGACCGGGCGGCCACCCGGTGCGCGTCGGCAACTTTGTGCGCGCAGATCCCGTAGACGAACGCCAGAAACGGTCGCCCCTCATGACGGAAGGTGGGCAAGGCGGTCAACACGGCCATGCACACCTCCTGGGCAACGTCGTCCGGAGAAGCCAGCGAGCGGTGACCCGCGGACATTCGTGATCGGCAATAGCGAACTGCGACGAGATGCACGCGACCTAGCAGGTATTCCAGCGCGACCGCGTCCCCCGCGAGCGCTCGATCCACCTCCGCGTCCAGATCGAGTGGATCTGGTGTGTCGTGTACTTGATCAATCGCCATTGGCCACTCCCCTGTTACACCCGGTGACGCAAACATCCGTCGGGGCCAGATCGCGCGTGCCCCGCCGGCATGGTCCCTCTGGCGCCAGGGAATCATCCTAACCCGTCAGTTACAGACCACTAACCGTCCATACGACGCAGAGTAACGCCGCCGAACGACAAAGTCGCCCAATAGGCGCACCCAACCTTTCCCGTGTGTCGCTCCGTAGCCATCCTCACGGAGCGACAGTTGAGCGACAACGGGAATCAGATGCGGCCGCTCGACATCGCTCCGCCGCGCGTGCGTCGCGCACAGCGGAAAACCGGATCGAGCAGGCCGTGGCGAACCCCGAAGGGTCAGGCGACAAAGCCACGCCGGAAGCCGAGCGCGACGGCCTGGGCGCGGTCGCGGGCACCGAGCTTCCGGAACAGCCGCCGGGCGTGCGTCTTGACAGTGTCTTCAGACAGGAACAGCTCGCGGCCGATCTCGCCGTTGGACTGCCCCTGGCTCATTCCGCGGAGGACTTGCATCTCCCGTTCCGTCAAGGGCGCCTCACCATCGGGTGAATCGCGCATGGCCGGGACGCGCGGCGTGGTGAGCGTGTCGGCCAGCGCGGCCACGATCTCCGGCTGGGTGGCATCCCAGCGCAGGAACCCGCGAGCACCGCAGGCGATGGCCGCGGCGATGGAGGCCGTGTCGTCGGGCGAGCCGAAGACAATCACCACCGCAGACGGATGGATGGCCAACAGTCGCCGGGTGGCCTCGATGCCGCTGGTCAGCGCTCGTTGTGTCCCGATCAACACCACGTCCGCCGCCTGCCTGCCATACCGCGACAGCAGTTCGTCGCCGCTGGCAACACAGTCGATCCCCTCGACCGACGGCACTGCACCCATCACTCGGGTGAGCCCGTCGCGGGCACTGCGCCGCTCATCGCAAATCAACACGCTCGTCACCTGATACCCCCTGTGCACAGTTTGTCAGCTGTGTCATCCCGAAATCCGGCAGCCACACCCTCGGCCGACGATCGCCCCAGTGGACCACAAGATCCACGAAAGGGATACATCGGACATTCGTCGCCGTTCGTTACGGGCTTCACTGCGGACAGTAGTCGAAGGATGCCGCTTTGCCACTCTCCGGTGATCCAGCCGTGATCAAACTGGATGTGAGCGACACCACAGACGTTCACCCCGAGCTCGACAGATGAACCCTCCCAACGGGCTCGCCGAGCGTCCATGTCAAGATCAAAAAAGATCGTGATCAAGGTCTTGTCGAGCGAGCTGAAGCGATCTAGTGTCGAGAGATCAACAACGCCGAGATCAGCGCGGATCCGGCCACAACGCGGTAGAGCGACCACGAAGTTCCCCGTCGCACCAGCAGTCGGGGAACCCTTCGAATCGATCTTCCGCGCGGTCCTTCGCGCCCAGATCCCCGGTGTCGAAGTGATGACCTTCGGATGATCGAGATGGGGATCGACGTGGCGGACACCAGGCGCCTTCCCGGCCCGAATGCTGATCTCTGGGATTGGCAGCTGCACGCCGCATGCCGCGGCATGGCCAGCTCGTTCTTCTTCCATCCCGAGGGCGAACGTGGGCCGGCACGCGCGCGCCGTGAGGCCCAGGCCAAGGCCGTGTGTTTCGAGTGCCCCGCGATGGCTGCCTGCCGGGCACACGCGCTGCAGGTTCACGAGCCCTACGGCATCTGGGGAGGCCTCTCGGAGAGCGAGCGGGCGCAGATGCTGTCCATGACCGGAGCGCACTGACCACAGCCGGCACTTCCGCACCATCGGCGAACACCCTCGGTCGATCAACGATGCACCGGGCGGGTACCTGTGCCGCGAATGCACCAGGACGGGTTGCCGCATTCGTCGATCTTAGCCGCGCCCGCGAACTTTTGTGCACCGATCGTTGTAAGCGCTCACCCCAATGAGTGAGGCGCAGATCTGAACGCGACGAGCAAGTCACTCTGCGCCCCCGGCCCCGCCCGAAATGGCGGCACCGAGGGCGCAGCAGCTCAGGTCAGTGCCGGTGACCGTGGTGACCGGCGCCTGCCGCTCGGTCGTGCTCGTCCTCCTTGATGTCGACCACCGTGGACTCGGTGGTCAGCACCATGCCGGCGATCGACGCGGCGTTGGACACCGCCGACTTCGTCACCTTGACGGGATCGATGATCCCGGCGGCGACCAGATCGGTGAACCGATCGGCGGCGGCGTCGTACCCCTGGCCGTTGGGCAGGTCGGCGATCGTGTTGACCACGACGGCGCCTTCCTTGCCGGCGTTGGCGGCGATCCAGAAGGCCGGGGCCGACAGTGCCTTGCGCATGATGGCGACACCGAGGGCCTCGTCACCGGTGAGATCCGCCTCGAGCGCGGCCAGTTCAGAAGCGGCGTGCACCAGGGCGGACCCGCCGCCGGCGATGATGCCCTCCTCGACCGCGGCCTTGGTCGCGTGCACGGCGTCCTCGATGCGGTGCTTGCGCTCCTTGGCCTCGATCTCGGTGGGCGCGCCCACCTTGATGACCGCGACACCGCCGGCCAGCTTGGCCAGCCGTTCCTGCAGCTTCTCGCGGTCCCAGTCGGAGTCGGTGGACTCGATGTCCTTGCGCAGCTGGGCGGCGCGATCGGCGACGGCCTCGGTGGAACCGCCACCGTCGACCACCGTCGTGTCGTCCTTGGTCACGGTGACCCGCCGGGCACTGCCCAGGACCTCCAGACCCACCTCGGCGAGCTTGAGCCCCACCTCGCTGGACACCACCTCGCCGCCCGTGACGATGGCCAGGTCCTGCATGAATGCCTTCCGCCGGTCGCCGAAGAACGGCGACTTCACCGCGACCACTTTGATGGTCTTGCGGATCGAGTTGACCACCAGGGTCGACAGCGCCTCGCCCTCGACGTCCTCGGCGATGATCAACAGCGGTTTGCCCTCGGCGAGCACCTTCTCCAGCAACGGCAGCAGGTCTGCGAGCGCGGAGACCTTCTCCCGGACGAGCAGCACCGCGGTGTCATCGAGCACGGCCTCGCCGGCTTCCGGGTCGGTCGCGAAGTAGGGCGAGATGTAGCCCTTGTCGAACTGCAGGCCGTCGGTGTACTCGAGCTCGGTGGTCAGCGCCGAGTGCTCCTCGACGCTCACCACGCCGTCCGCGCCGACCCGTTGGATCGCGTCGCCCAGCAGGGCGCCGATGACCTCGTCGCGGGCGGCGATGGTGCCCACCTGCGCGATCGCGTCGCGATCCCCCGCCACCGGGGTCGCCCATTCGTCGAGCAGGGCATTGACCCGGTCGGCGGCTTGCATGATCCCGGATCGCAGCGCCAGCGGGTTCGCGCCGGCGGTGACGTTGCGCAGTCCCTCGGCGACGATCGCCTGGGTCAGCACAGTCGCCGTCGTGGTGCCGTCGCCCGCCACATCGTTGGTCTTGGTCGCCGCGGTCTTCGCCAGCTGTGCGCCGAGGTTCTCGCCCGCATCGTCCAGCTCGATGTCACGGGCGATCGTCACGCCGTCGTTGGTGATGTTGGGGCCGCCGAACTTCTTGTCCAGCACGACGTACCGTCCGCGCGGGCCGAGGGTGACCTTGACGGCGTCGGTCAATTTGTCCACCCCGCGCTGCAGCGCGGAGCGGGCCTCGGTATCGAAGCTGATCTGCTTCGCCATGTGTGTCGTCCAGTCCTTGAGTCAGTCGAGTACGGGGATTGAGGGAAATCTGATGGGGGCTTGAATGGGTGTCGAATGGGAATCGAGAAGGGTGTCGAAGGGTAAGTCGAGTGCTGACGAGGTCGCTGCCGCGGAACAGCCCCGGCCAGAACAGCACCCGCCAGAACAGCACAGCCAGAACAGCGCAGCGCCCCGACCGCCCGCGGGTGCGGGCCGCCGGGGCGCGGAAGTGCCAGTCGAGTGACTCGACTGTGGAGTTACTTGGCGACCTTTGCCAGCACGTCGCGCGCCGACAGGAGCAGGTACTCCTTGCCGCTGTACCTGACCTCGGTGCCGCCGTACTTCGAGTAGATGACAACGTCACCTTCGACGACGTCGATCGGGATCCGCTTGCCGTTGTCGTCGTAACGACCAGGGCCGACGGCAAGGACAGTGCCCTCCTGGGGCTTCTCCTTGGCGGTGT
>JBBQJM010000064.1:0-11408 GCA_038325895.1 Mycobacteriales bacterium | reverse complement strand
GGTGCGATGCCTGGGTCGTGCAACGCGAGATCGCCGACCCAGCCGAGTATGTCGGTCTCTGGTTGAGGGACAGCGGGGAGGCCGATCGGGGCGGTGACTCGTCGGCGGTGGCCGAGCTGACCAGCCGCTGGCTGGACTATTTCGACCGCGAGCGGATCAGCGGCATCGGCATGGGGATCATCACCTTGCGCCGGATGGACTCGGCCGATCCCCAGGTCACCCTGGACGAGATCACCGGACCGGGCGAGGACGTCACCGGACCGGAGGCCGCCGCCTTCCTGGCCCGGCGCGACTGGGTGGTGCGAACCAGCGACGCCGACCTGCTGGCCACCCGGCTGTCGCTCTCCGCCGCCGCTGTCCTGGAGATGCGGGCGCTGGCCGGTCACCAGGGCTGGACCACCGTGCTGCGGCTGCTGCGCCGCGCCGGTGGTCCGGGCGCGACCTTGCAGCTGGACGAGTGGGGCCAAGCGCTGCTCGGTGGCTGCACCGGCGAGGCACCGCTGCACCTGCAGATCGACCTGCTGGCAGCCGCGCACGGTCTGGACGCCGACGCGCTCGAGGCGGCCGTGCTGCCCTCCATCCGGGTCGGCATCACCCGAGGTCTGTTGCACCCGGTGACAGCCTGACCCGATGCAGTCCCGACGCCGAATCCGAGATGACCCCGGGCCGGCTTCAGTTCTGCGCGCGTTTGGCGTTCCAGGCGATCGCCCCTGCCGCCACCCCGGCCAGCCCACCGAGGGAGAGCACCCTCCGGTAGCTCAACATCGAGAGCACCGAACCGGCCGACAGCAGCGAGAACACCGACCCCGCGGACAACACCGAACCGAACGACGCGAAGGACGAGACCGACCCGATCGACAGGATCGAGCCCGACGACCCGATCGACAGGATCGAGCCTGAGGAACCGATCGACAGGATCGAACCGGACGAGCCGATGGACCACTTCGACCCGGAGGATCCGATCGAGGACGCCGAGGCCGTCGGATCGAAGTGGCCCACCCCGCCGGGGTGACCGGCAACGACGGACCGACCCCTGCGGCGCGCGGCCCGGCGGCGAGAATGCAGGTCAGGGACGGGGTTCTGTTCTGCGAAGTCGCCCATGGCGCCATCGTGCCGTATCCGGCAAGGCCGTGGGGCGGCGGCGGTCTGCGGTCGGTTCGGTAGCCGATTCAGCGGTCGATCGACGCGTGTCAGCTGCCGATCTCGGGCGAGCTGGGACGGTCTGGGACGATTTCCCGGTGCGAGCCGTGGCGACCAGGGTGCTCACCGCGACCGTCAGCGTGGACGGGATCGTGGTCGGCGAGTTGCGCCGCCCCGGCCTCCTGGTGCTGGTGGGGGTCACCCACACCGACACGGCGGCGACCGCCAGGGCGATGGCCGGCAAGCTGCACGAACTGCGGATCCTGCGCGACGAGCAATCCTGCGCGTCGGCCGGCGCCCCGCTCTTGGTGGTCAGCCAGTTCACCCTCTACGGCAGCACCGGAAAGGGGCGCCGGCCGTCCTGGACCCTGGCCGCGCCAGGCCACATCGCCGAGCCGCTGATCGACGAGGTGGTCAAGGAACTCCGCCGCCGCGGAGCGGAGGTCTCCACGGGCGTGTTCGGGGCGATGATGCAGGTCGCCAGCGTGAACGACGGTCCGTTCACCGTGCTCATCGAGCTGTGACGATCTCAGAGCTGTGACGATCGCGCCGTGACGATCGCGCCGTGACAATCGCGCTATGACGATCGCGCTATGACGATCGCGCTATGACGATCGCGCCGTGACGATCGCGCATCCAGACGCGATCCGCGCCGGGCCACGGATGCCCCGCCGCACGTCCGGATACCTCGCTGGCACGATCGGGATCGCATTCTCATGTGCTTCTCATGGTGGGCACACCCCGCGTCACAGGGAGCTGTTGTGAGGTATCCCTATGAGTAGTTGGCCCATCGAACGCGACAGGTGAGCAGCACTCACTCGACGGGTTGAATTCCTTCATTTCGGGGAACTAAATCCTGGCCGACAGACGTTCGAATCAATGCAGGGTTACGACGAACGAACGGTCCTTCTGACGACAGTCCGAAGGACGTGACGAAGGGAGCACGACATGGCCGGTTCCCCCACTGACACCACCACCATGAGCACCACCATCATGACCCCGCGCGACAGCGAGGACCTGGACGCCCAGGGACCATCAGCGGACCTGGTGCGGGTCTATCTGAACGGGATCGGGCGTACCGCGCTGCTCACCGCCGAACAGGAGGTGGACCTCGCCAAGCGCATCGAGGCCGGGGTTTTCGCCGCGCACAAGTTGGAGTCGGCGAAGCGGCTGACGCCCCAGCGCCGCATCGATCTGAAGATGATCGTCCGTGACGGCAATCGGGCCCGCAACCACCTGCTGGTGGCGAACCTGCGGCTGGTGGTCTCGCTGGCCAAGCGCTACACCGGCCGCGGCATGCCGCTGCTCGACCTGATCCAGGAGGGCAACCTCGGCCTCATCCGTGCGGTCGAGAAGTTCGACTACACCAAGGGTTTCAAGTTCTCCACGTACGCGACCTGGTGGATCCGGCAGGCCATCTCCCGTGGCATGGCGGACCAGGGCCGCACCATTCGACTGCCCGTGCACCTCGTCGAGCAGGTCAACAAGCTGTCGCGGCTCAAGCGCGAACTACACCAGCAGCTGGGGCGGGACGCGACGATGGCGGAACTCGCCGCCGAATCGGGCATCCCGGAAGAGAAGATCGCGGATCTGCTCGACCACGCCCGTGATCCGGTGAGCCTGGACATGCCGGTCGGCAGCGACGAGGAAGCACCGCTGGGTGACTTCATCGAGGACAGCGAATCGACCTCGGCGGAGGCCGCAGTCGTCGCCGGGTTCATGCACGACGACATCAACAAGGTGCTGCGGACGCTCGACGAGCGCGAACAGACAGTGGTGCGGTTGCGCTACGGGCTGGACGACGGTCGTCCCAGGACTCTCGACGAGATCGGGCGGGTCTTCGGTATCTCGCGGGAGCGGGTCCGGCAGATCGAGCGGGACTCGATGGCGAAGTTGCGGGCCGGCGAGCGGTCGGAGGCCCTCCGGGCCTACGCCAGCTGAAGCATCGAACCGGTAGCGGCTCGAACCAAGCATCGAAGCGGCCGCCGCCCCCGACGGGGTGTGGTGTCCGCACGCCGGAGGGACCGGGTCTGCCACGGCGGACCCGGTCCTTCGTCGTTCAGGGCCGCTTTGCAGGCCCGCGCAAGAACTGACACCGGCGTGGTCCCGTCTGGGTGATCCGCCGGTATCGCCTGTTCTGTCAGGATCAGTCGGTGACGACGACCACCCAGAAGACCGGCGCCGGCCTGGTCCTGGCCGTACTGGCCAGCAGTCAGTTCCTGATGACGCTGGACAGCTCGGTGATGAACGTGTCGATGGCGACGGTTGCCGCCGACCTCGGCACCACGATCACCGGCATCCAGACCGCCATCACCATGTACACCCTGGTGATGGCCACATTGATGATCACCGGCGGCAAGCTGGGAACCATCATGGGCCGCCGTAAGGCCATGGGCATCGGCCTTGTCATCTACGCCGCCGGGTCGTTCACCACCGGCATCGCACCCAATCTGGCCGTGCTGCTGATCGGCTGGTCGCTGCTGGAGGGCATCGGCGCCGCCCTGATCATGCCGGCCATCGTGGCCCTGGTGGCATCGAACTTCCCGCCGGAGAAACGTTCCGCGGCTTACGGGATGGTCGCCGCCGCTGGTGCGGTGGCGGTGGCCGCCGGGCCGCTGATCGGTGGCGCCGTGACGACCTACGCCTCTTGGCGCTACGTGTTCTTCGGCGAAGTGGTGATCGTGCTGGCCATCCTCGCGGTGCTGCGCAAGGTCAACGACGTGCCGGCCCAGCCCGGCCGGATCGACCTGATCGGCTCGTTGCTCTCCGTCGTCGGGCTCGGTCTGTTCGTCTTCGGCGTGCTGCGGTCCAGCGAATGGGGCTGGGTGGTCCCGAAGGCCGGCGCGCCGTCGTTCCTGAATGTCTCGCTGACCACCTGGTGCATGGCCGTCGGGCTGCTGGTCGTCTACGGGTTCCTACGTTGGGAGAGCCGGCTCGAGGCCGCGAGCGCCGGACACCCGCATGCACTGCAGCCACTGGTGCGCCCGACGATGCTCGCCAACCGGCAGCTCACCGGCGGGCTCAGCATGTTCTTCGCCCAGTTCATGATCCAGGCCGGGGCGTTCTTCGCGGTGCCGCTGTTCCTGTCGGTGGTGCTCGGTCTCAACGCCCTGCAGACCGGCGTGCGGCTCGTGCCACTGTCCATCGCCCTGCTGATCACCGCGATCGGCATTCCCAAGGTGTGGCCGAGGGCAAATCCCCGGCGGGTGGTTCGGATCGGGCTGCTGCTGCTCATCGTCGGCATCGGTTTCCTGGTCGCCGGCATGGACCCGGACGCGGACGCCGCCGTGCTGAACATCCCTATGGTGCTGATGGGCCTCGGGCTCGGCGCGCTCGCCTCCCAGCTCGGCGCGGTCACCGTGTCCGCGGTATCCCAGAAGGAGACCGCGGAGGTCGGCGGCCTGCAGAACACCGCGACCAACCTCGGAGCGTCGATGGGCACCGCGCTCATCGGATCCGTGCTGATCGCCACGTTGAGCAGCGTGGCGCTGGCCGGCATCGCCAACAGTCCGACGGTCAGCGATGCGGTCAAGTCGCAGGTGTCCACCGAGCTCGTCGGCGGGGTGCCGTTCATCTCGGACGCGCAGCTGACCACCGCCCTGGAGTCGGCCGGGGTGAGTCAGAGCGACGCCGACGCCATCTCCGAGATCAACGCCAACGCCCGGCTCGAAGCCCTGCAGGTGGCGTTCGCGCTGGTGGGCCTGGTGGCGATCGGCGCGCTGTTCCTGACCACCCGAATCCCCACCGTCCCGCCGGGCGGCGGCGGTGCTGTGACCGGCGCCGAATCGGGCGCCGATCCTGGTCCCCCATCCGATCCGGAGGCGGGGGCCGATCCCACAGCGGGATCCGCGGTGGACCCCGAGCACGGCGTCCCACCCCCGGCCGACTGACGCCCGCGCCGGCCTGCTCCCCGCGAGCTCCACTCAGGAGCCGATCTGCACGCCGAGCCGTGTCCCGCAGGCACCGAGGCTTCCCACGGCCAGGCTCAGGTGAGGCGCCTGCGGGCATCCGGCCTCGCCTGCGGCGGGCCGATCCGGCTGGCACCGCTGGTCACCGCCACTCCCGCCGGCCCGGCGAGCACCGGACGCAAATGGAGCTCCCGGACCTCGGGCAGGTCGTCGGCCAGGGCCGAGAGTCGCAGCGCCAGGTCGATCAGTGGTTCGCGGGCGACCACCCGCGTGCCGCGGTAGCCGTTCAGCAGCGGCGACGCGCTCGGCGCCGAGATCAGGTCGGCGGCGTCGGCATCGGTCAGCGGCACGGCGCGGTAGGCGCGGTCGTTGAGCAACTCCGTTGCCACCCCGCCGATGCCGAACGACACCAGCGCACCGAACGACGTGTCGGACGCGATCCCGAACACGGTCGGCACCTCCGCCCGGTCACGAGGCGCCATCGCCTGGACGTGCAGCCACGGTCCGGCGACCGACGACAGGTCGTCGTAGGCCGCGCCTACCTGCTCGGCGTTGATGAGGCCCAGCCGCACCCCCGACTGGTCGATGCGATGACGCAGCGACTCGTCGAACGACTTGACGACGACCGGGTACCCGATCTCCCCCGCCGCGGCGACCGCCTCCGCGGCGCTACCGATCGCGCGGTAGCGGACCCAGTCGATCCCGTAGCAGTCCAGCAGTTCGGTCAGCTCGGCGTCGGACATCGCCCGCTCGCGATCGTTCGGTCGCCGCAGGCGGCCGATCAGCGCCCGCGCGGCCTCGGAGTTGATGCCGGGCAGATCGGGTGCCGCACCGGCCGGGCGGGCCAACCAGGCGCCGTAGGTGACCGCCTGCGCCAGGGCGGCAACCGCGCGCTCGGGGGTTCGGAAGGACGGCACCGACCCGCGGGCCGCCCTGCCGTCCGGACCGATCACCGACAGCTTTTCCACCAGCCCGTCCACCGCGAGAAACGTGGTGACGACCGGCACGGTGGCGTCGCTGACCGCCGCGCGCAGCGCCGCGGCGTGCGCCAGACCCGGGGTGGCCACGGTCGGCACATACACCACCACCAGTGCATCGACGTCCGGTCGCCCCACCGCGGTGCGCACGGCGGCGGCCAGGTCTTCTGGCGTCACGTTGCCCCCGAGATCCAGCGCCACGCCGTCGACGACCTGCAGGCCCGCGTCCATGCAGGCATCGATCGCAAGCACCCCCAGGGCGCCGGAGTTGCCGATGATGGCGATCCGGTCCCCGCGCGGCACCGGCTGGGTGGCCATCAGTTGCGCCACGGCGAAGGCGGCCGTCAACGTGTCGGTCCTGATCACCCCGGACTGGGCGACCAGCGTGGCGACCGCCGCGTCGGAGACCGTTTCGGTGTTGGCGGCCAGCCCCTCCACGGCCGGCGCGTGCCGACCGGACTTCACCGCAATCACCGGCTTCGTCCTGGCCAGCACCCGGGCCAACCGGGCGAACTTGCGTGGGTTGCCGAACGATTCCAGGTAGAGCAGCACCACCTCGGTGCGGTCGTCACCGTGCCAGAACTGCAGCAGATCGTTGCCGGACACATCGGCCCGGTTGCCCGCGGAGACAAACGTCGACAGGCCGAGCCCGCGGGTCGCCGCGTCCGCCAGGATCGCGATGCCGAGGGCACCCGACTGGCAGAAGAAACCCACCCGGCCGGGCGGCGGCACCACCGGAGCCAACGTGGCGTTCATCCGGACCGTCGGGTCGGTGTTGACCAGGCCAAGGCAGTTCGGGCCGATCACCCGCATGCCGGAGCCCCTGGCCACCGCCACCATTTGCCGTTGCGCTTCGGCGCCGTCCAGCCCGGCGTCGGCGAACCCCGGGGTCATCACCACCAGCCCGCGCACACCCTTGGCCCGGCAAGCGTCCACCACCTCGGCCACCGTCGACGCCGGCACCGTCACCACGGCCAGATCGACCGGGTCGGGGATGTCGGTCACCGTTGGGTAGCAGCGCACGCCCTGCACAGAGACGGCATCGGGGTTCACCGGGTACACCGGCCCGGAGAAGTTACCGCGCAACAGGTTCGCCAGCACGGCATGGCCGTGCTGGCTGGCATCCGCAGTGGCCCCGATGACGGCGATCGACCTCGGCGACAGCAGTCTGGCGATCGATCTGGCCTCGCCGCGATGCTCCCGCGAGGTGATCACCGCGCGCGACTTCTCGGTCGGTTTGACGTCGAATTCGAGGTCGACGACGCCGGAGTCGTACTCGCGGTGCACGGAGTATCCGGCGTCGATGAACACCCTGACCATCTGCGCGTTCTCGGTGAGCACCATGGCGGTGAACCGGCGGATCCCCCGCTCCTGCGCCGCCGCGGCCAGGTGCTCCAGCAGGATCGAGCCGAGCCCGCGGCGTTGCTGGGAGTCCTCGACCAGGAAGGCCGCCTCCGCGACATCGGTGTCGCCAGTCTCGTTGCGATGGTAAGTGGCGGCGGCGATGATCTCCCCACCCAGCACGGCCACCAACCCGACCCTGGAGTCATGGTCCACGTCGGTGAACAAGGCAACCTGCTCGTCGGTCAACTGCCCGACGGCCGAGAAGTACCGCATATACAGTGTTCTCGCGCTCATCCTGGCGTGCATGGCCCGGATGGCGTCCGCGTCGGCCGGGCTGGTGGGTCGAACGTGGGCCACCCCGCCGTCGGCCAGCACGACGTCGGCTTCCCAATGGTGCGGGTACTCCAAGACTGCGGACTCGGCGGTCACCTGCGTTCCCTCTTGAGCGGAGCCAGGTCAGTCCCGTGGATCATGGGCATCCAGACCGTGCAGCGGGTACGCGGCGCTGCGGGTGTCCTGGATGGCGCGGTCGACGGGGAGATCCACGGTGCCATCCCACGGCTCGAAGGTCACCGGCTGCCAGATGCCGTCGGACATGTCGATGGGCAGCGGGACGTCGGGCCGCGCGGCGGCGGCCAACGCCAGCCAGTCGTCGGGAAGCGGTGTCGCAGGGTCGATCTCGCGGCCGGCGACGATCGCCAGCAGGTGTGTCCAGGCCCGCGGTACCACCCGAACCGGCGAATATCCCCCGCCGCCGAGGGCGAGCCAACGTCCGCCGGTGACGGATTCGGCGATCGTCCGCAACGCCAGGTAGGACGCTCGCTGGCCGTCGACCGACAGGTTCAGGTCGGCCAGCGGGTCCTCCCGGTGAGAGTCGGCGCCGTGCTGGGTGACCAGCACTTCCGGCTGGAACGCCTGCACCAGGCCGGGCACGACGGCGTGGAAGGCGCGCAACCAGGACGCGTCGGAGGTGCCTGCCGGCAGCGCCAGGTTGACCGATGTGCCGTGCGCATCGCCACGCCCCGTTTCCGCGGCGAAGCCCGTGCCGGGGAACAGCGACAGCGGGGACTGGTGGATCGAGATGGTCAGCACCCGGGGCTCGTCGTAGAACGCCGCCTGGACGCCATCACCGTGGTGCGCGTCGACGTCTACGTAGGCGACCTTGCGCACGCCCGCGTCCAGCAGAGCCATGATGCCCAACGCCACGTCGTTGTAGACGCAGAAGCCCGAGGCGTTGTCTGGCATGGCGTGGTGCAGGCCCCCGCAGAAGTTGACCGCCCGATCGACCTCCCGGTGCGCGATCGCCCGCGCACAGGAGATCGATGCCCCGGCGATCAACGCAGCGTTCTCGTGCATTCCGGGGAAGATCGGGTTGTCCGGGGTGCCGAGGCCGTGGCCGACCGCGCCGAGGTAGCCGTCGGACGCCGAGGCCCGCCGCACCGCGTTGATGTACCCGACGGTGTGCACCCGGCCGAGAGCCTCGTCGTCCGCCACTTCGGCGGCGACGACCCGGTAGTCGTCCGTGACGCCCAGGCTCTCCGCCAGCGCCCAGGTCAACTCCCAGCGGAGCGGGTGCAGCGGATGGTCGCCGCCGAGGTCGTAACCAAGCATGCGCGGATCCCAGACCAGCAGCGGCGGGCTCATGAACTAGAGGCTAGTGCCGAGTCCGGTTCGGCGCGGGTCGCGGGCCACCGGTACGGGTTCACGGCCCGACGGCCACCGGTCGTCCGGCGGCGCACCACTGCGAGTAGGAACCCGGGTAGAGCGCGACATCGAGCCCGATGACGGCGCCGGCCAGGACCAACTGGCAGGCCGTGATGCCCGACCCGCACGACGCGGCGGCCCGGCCCGCGGCATCGCCAGAGCGGATCCCGTGCGAATTGATCCCGTGCAAGGCGAACACCGCGGCCAGGTCCGATGCCGGCCGGAACAGGCCAGCGGAATCGACAAGTTCGGTCGACGGCAGATTGGCAGACCCGGGGATGTGGCCCGCGACCGGATCCAGCGGCTCGACCTCGCCCCGGAAACGCGGGGCGGCGCGCGCGTCCAGCAGCACTCCGGCGGGGTCGGCCGCCAGCGCGGCCGCCTCGTCGATGCCGACGACAGGCATTCCGCCGGGCCGGACGGTCACCGACCCCGAAGCCCGCGCCGCCGGTGGCCCGCTCGCAACCGGACCGCCGGCGGCGGTCCAGGCGGCTAACCCTCCGTCCAGGAACCGCACCTGGGTCAGTCCGGACCAGCGCAGCAGCCACCACGCCCTGGCTGCGGCCAGACCCGGTCCCCCGTCGTACACCACGACCCTCGAGTCTTCGTCGACACCCGCTGCGCGCCAGGCGATCTGCAGGTCGAGCGGATTCGGCAGCGGGTGCCGTCCGCGCTCGCCAGGTGGCCCAGCGAGTTCGCGGTCAAGATCGACGAACGCCGCGCCGGGAATGTGCGCGTCGGCGTACCCTCGCGGATCACTGCCGGCCGGCGTCCAGCGGACATCCAGGATCGCCGGCGCGGGCGAGCGCGAGGAGTGCAGCTCGGCAGAAAGTTCTCGGGCGGAGATCAACCAGGGCGGGGACACCCTGCCCATTCTGCGGGGTGTTCGACCGGGCTGGCTGGCAGGTCCGGAGTCGGCCTGTCGAGGCCACTCTCGCGACGCACGGCGTCCGCGCCGGCGCCGGGTAGCATCAGCATGGCCAAGAAGGGGACTGCCAGGGTGAACGACCTGATCGACACGACCGAGATGTACCTCCGGACGATCTTCGAACTGGAAGAGGAGGGCATCGTTCCCCTGCGTGCTCGGATCGCGGAGCGGTTGAGCCAGAGCGGTCCGACGGTGAGCCAGACGGTGGCCAGGATGCAACGCGACGGGTTACTGGTGGTCTCCGACGATCGGCACCTGGAACTCACCGATCTCGGCCGCGAGCGCGCCGTGGCGGTGATGCGCAAACACCGGTTGGCCGAACGACTGTTGCTCGACGTCATCGGCCTTGACTGGCAGGACGTCCACGTCGAGGCGTGCCGCTGGGAGCACGTGATGAGCGAGCAGGTCGAACAGCGACTGGTCACCCTGCTCGGCCACCCGCAAACCTCGCCGTACGGGAACCCGATCCCCGGCCTGGATCACCTCGGTGAGTCGTCCGAGGTCACCGAGACCCACCTGGACCTGATCGGCGCCGACGTCGCGGCGGGCCGCGGCGGGCGCTACGAGGTGCGCCGGATCATCGAGATCGTGCAGAACCAGCCGGTGGTGATGGACCGGCTGCACCGCGGCGGCGTGGTACCCGGTGCGGTGCTGGAATTCGTCGTGCGGGGCGACCGGCTGCTGGTCGTCGACGGATCGACCACCACCGAATTGACCCCGGATGTGGCACACGGCATTCACGTCCGCCCGGAGTCCTGACTGCGCTTGGCACGAGCCGGCGAGCACCTGCCGGCCTGCGCAGTCCGCAGGCAGAATGCTGTCGCCGGCAGGGACGTTGGTCCCTGGTGCGGGTGATCCCGGTCGAACATCATGAACCCCAAGGACAGCGTGCGGGGTTCGGGGACCCCGATCGGGAGTGCGCTGCTGGCGCGCCGGCAACCGTGATGGATGGGCTACGGCGCACCGTCGATCGTGATGGGGGTACAGATGACGGACACCAAGCGACTGCCAGGGTGCACGGAGGAACTGTGGCAGTGGCAGTTGCACGCCGAGTGCCGCGGGATGGACAGCTCCATGTTCTTCAGTCCGGATACTGAGCGAGGCCCTCGCCGACGGCGCCGCGAAGCCGCGGCCAAGGCAATCTGTGCCCATTGCCCGGTCCTCGCCCAGTGCCGCACCCACGCACTGCAGGTCCAGGAGCCTTACGGGATCTGGGGAGGTCTCACCGAGAACGAGCGGACCGGGCGCCTGACGTTGGCTACTCCACTGAGCGACAGAGCCCCGCGCAGTGCGTCCAAGGCGCCGATCTCCGCCGGCGCGCGCCGCGGCCGCACTGCCACAGCCGTTGCCGGACAGGGGAAGAGCCGCGTCACCACGGACTGGACCGCGCTGCCGAGCACGATCCGG
>JBBQJM010000063.1:0-11475 GCA_038325895.1 Mycobacteriales bacterium | reverse complement strand
GTCCACCTCCCCGTCGAGTTGGACTGCCCCGGCGTTCAGCACGATCAGGAAGTCGCAGATCCGCTCCAGATCGGTGAGCAGGTGGGAGGACAGCAACACCGTGGTGCCGGTCTCCGCGACGCTGCCGATCAGTGCCTGCAGGAACTCCCGACGGGCCAACGGGTCCAGGCTGGCCACCGGCTCGTCGAGCAGCAACAGCCGCGGGCGTTTGGCCAGCGCGAGGGCCAGCGCGACCTGGGCCCGCTGGCCGCCGGACAGCTTGCCCACCTGCCGATCGGGCGGGATACCCAGCTGCGCCAACCGCATTCGGGCCGGCTCGCCGTCCCAGCGCCGATTCAGCTTGCTGCCCCTGGTCACCAGCTCGGCAGCCCGTGAAGTCCGCGTACAACGGGGTGTCCTGGGCGACGAACCCGATGTCGGCCAGGATCGATGCATTGTCGAACGGCTCCGCGCCGAAGGTCCGGACCGCGCCCGCGTCCGGCGCCAGCAGACCGACGGCCAGGTGCAGCAGGGTGCTCTTGCCGGCCCCGTTGGGCCCGACCAGCGCGGCGATCCGGCCCCGCGGCAGGCGGAGCGCGCAGTCCCGCAGTGCCCAGTTCGGGGAACGGTCTTTCCCGTACCGCTTGCCCAGCCGGTGGGTCTCCAGTGCTACTTCGGTGTCATGGTCCACGTCACGACCTCCTGAATCGTTTCCACGGAACGGGCGCCGCGGATCTCGCTCGACTTCTGCCGGACCGCTCACGACGGCTGTGGCTGGGGCGTGCCGCCGGCCTTGGTGGCCCGGATGGTGGTGTCCACCAGCGCGACGACATCGTCGTCGCTCAGCCCGGCGGCCAGTGCCCGGCGCAACCACGCGACCAGCTCTTCACGCAGCTCGGCCTGATGGGCCAGGGAGGCGCCGGCCAGGGTGCGGACCACGAATGTGCCCACCCCCGGCCGACCCTCGGCCAGGCCCTCGAGCTCCAGCTCGCGGTAGGCCTTGAGCACGGTGTTCGGGTTGATCACCAGCGACTGGGCCACATCACGCATCTTCGGCAACTGATCGCCCGGTTCCAGCAGTCCCACCCGCAGGGCCTGCTTCACCTGCTGCACCAGCTGCATGTAGGTGTTCACCTTCAAGCGGCCGTCGAGCACGAACTCGATCATCGACGGCCACCTCCTATTGTCCTACGACAGTAGGACAGCCTCCTCGAGCGGGCCGTCGGCGTCAAGGGGGTCGCGACGGCCGGGGCTGCGTCGGGGGCCCTGCCGGCGCCGCGTGGCGTGGAGGAGGCGCCGGCGCACAGCGGACGCCGGGGCCGGGGCCGGGGCCGGGCCGTGGCCTGGTCGGGGGGGGCTGGCCGCCCCACACGGCGCCGGATTTCAGTGGTGGGCTCCGACTTATGGTGGCGCGGAGTCCTCAATTCCGGCGCCGAGTGGACTATTTCGGAGGTCGCGGAGGTTTCGCAGCGAGCGGCTACCACAAAATGGCGTCCAGGAATGCGGCGCGCGACGTTTGATGCGTCACAGAGTCATCGCATCCGGGCGGCTCTCGCCGGGAAATGTTCAGCCATGTCGTCACTCGGTCGAAATGTGCGGCCGCGTTGAGTCTGGTGAACGATGTGCGCGTTTTTCCCGATCGTGTACGGCCGGATGCGCGGTCGGTCGGTGGGGTGCCGGCGCGGAATCTGCCACGGTTGCGTGACGGACCCGGCGCGCGGGACATGTGGCTGGGGGCTGATATGGTCGGTCGCCGTCAACACTGCCACGGTGAGCGGCTGGTGCGTCTGGAACTGCGGTGATGTGGGTCACGGGCCGTTCGGTGGGCGCGCTTGTCAGGCCGCGTTCCAGTTGTTTGCCATTCCCGAAATGAATCGATCAAGTCCAGCGCCCAGCACATACCGCCGACAATGAAGAATGACAGTTGTAATTACTTCGACAAACAGAATTTGAAATGCAATCATCAGTCCTTCTGATTTTGAATGTTCGCCCCGCCGACAGCCGGTACCTGGTCCCCCGCTTGACACCGGGACCACACCGGATATCATCTAAGTACCGCCACAGCTGACCCCGAAGCGGTGTCCCTAAAACAGGTTTCAGCCCACTGTGACCCAGGTAACCGATTTGGTGCTGTGATGCAGCATACAAATAGCGCGTTTGTTTGTGACCCAGCTCACATTCCAGGCACAGGAGGGTTCATGGCCGAAGAGACCGCAAAGGACCGATGGGATCCGGGCGTCCACAGTTACGCCTCGATGGGCTACTACGCCCCGGATTACGAGCCGAAGGACACCGACGTCCTCGCGGTGTTCCGGGTCACTCCGCAGGACGGGGTCGACCCGATCGAAGCGGGCGCGGCGGTGGCCGGCGAATCCTCCACGGCCACCTGGACAGTGGTGTGGACCGACCGTCTCACCGCGAACTCGCACTACCAGGCCAAGTGCTACCGGGTCGACGACGTTCCGGGTAGGCCGGGCGAGTATTTCGCCTATGTGGCCTACGACATCGACCTCTTCGAAGAGGCCTCGATCGCGAATCTGACCTCGTCCATCATCGGCAACGTCTTCGGCTTCAAGCCGCTCAAAGCGTTGCGGCTCGAGGACTTGCGGATTCCGGTCGCCTACGTCAAGACCTTCCAGGGCCCGCCGCACGGCATCGTGATGGAGCGGGAGTTCCACAACAAGTACGGTCGCCCACTGCTCGGTGCCACGGTCAAGCCCAAGCTCGGGCTGTCCGCCAGGAACTACGGCCGGGTGATCTACGAGGCCTGTCGCGGCGGCTTGGATTTCACCAAGGACGACGAGAACATCAACTCACAGCCCTTCATGCGCTGGCGTGATCGCTTCCTGTTCGGCATGGAAGGTGTCAACAAGGCGATGGCGGACACCGGCGAGATCAAGGGCCACTACCTCAACATCACCGCCGCCACCATGGAGGAGATGTACGAGCGCGCCGAGTTCGCCAGGGATCTCGGCAGCGTCGTGGTGATGATCGATCTCACCATCGGCTTCACCGCCATGCAGTCGATGTCCCATTGGGCGCGGAAGAACGGTGTGCTGCTGCATCTGCACCGCGCCGGGCATTCCACCTACACGCGGCAGAAGACGCACGGCGTCAGCTTCCGGGTGTTGGCGAAGTGGTGCCGGCTCATCGGCGTGGACCATCTGCACGCCGGAACGGTCGTCGGCAAGCTCGAGGGCGACCCGGCGACGACCAAGGGCTTCTACGACACGCTCCGCGACGACCACATCCCGGCGAACATGGCGCACGGCATCTTCTTCGACCAGCACTGGGCGAGCATGCCCGGCGTCATGCCGGTGGCATCCGGCGGTATCCATGCCGGCCAGATGCACCAGTTGGTGGACCTGTTCGGTGACGACGTGGTGCTGCAGTTCGGTGGTGGCACGATCGGTCACCCATTGGGCATCGCGGCGGGCGCGGAGTCCAACCGGGTGGCGCTCGAAGCAATGATCAAGGCGCGCAACGAGGGCAAGGACATGCTCAAGGAGGGCCCGGATCTGCTGCGCAAGGCCGCCCAGGCCTGCCATCCGCTGGAGGTCGCGCTGGCCACCTGGGGCGACGTCACTTTCGATTACACCTCGACGGATGCGCCCGACGCCGTCCCGACCGTCAGCCTGTAGGAGCGGACATGAAATTGCGTCACGGAGCCTTCTCTTACCTGCCTGATCTCACCGACGACGAGATCGCCGCCCAGGTGAGGTATGCGCTGCTGAACGACTGGCCGCTGTCGATCGAGTACACCGACGATCCGCACCCCCGGAACATCTACTGGGAGATGTGGGGTCTGCCGCTGTTCGATCTCGACGAGCCGGACGGTGTGATGGCCGAGATCAACGCGTGCCGAGCGACCTTCCCCGACCACTACATCCGGGTGCTCGCCTACGATGCGCGGTTGGGACGGCAGACGACGGCGTTGCATTTCCTGGTGCAGCGCCCGGCCAAGGAGCCCGGCTTTCTGCTCACCCGGGCCGAGGGCAAGGACCGCCAGCAGACGTATTCCGTGCACTCGTACGCGACGTCGGCCGACGGGCACGCTCCCGGCCGGCCCTGAAGAATCAGCCCGTGAAGAATCAGCCCGTGAAGAATCAGCCGTGAAGAATCAGCCGTGAAGAATCAGCAATGAGTGATCACTGATGGGTACCACCCAGGAACGGGCCGACCGTGACGCCTGAACAGCAGGCGTCACGGTCCGGTTTCCGGCTCCACCGGCCCGGTACGGCGGCCGCCGCCGCCGCGGCCGCAGCCGACAGTGCGCCAACACCTGCCGAGGACGTGGTGCTCGGCGACGACGCGACACTGGATCTCACCAACGACGACGCGCGGCTCCATGTCGAGGAGACATTGGCCAGGCTCGACGCCGAGCTGGTGGGACTGTCGAACGTCAAACGGCGCGTGCGGGAAATCGCCGCGCTGCTGTTGGTCGACCGCGCCCGGCGGCAGTTCGGTCTCGCGTCGTCCCGGCCGACGCTGCACATGAGCTTCACCGGTGGACCGGGGACCGGAAAGACCACGGTCGCGCTGCGGATGGCGCAGATGCTGCACGCCATGGGCTACATCCGCAATGCCAACGTGCATGTCGTCACCCGTGACGACCTCGTCGGTCAGTTCATCGGGCACACCGCACCGAAAACCAAGGCCGCGATCGCCAAGGCCGCCGGTGGGGTGCTGTTCATCGACGAGGCCTACTACCTGTTCCGTCCGGAGAACGAACGGGACTACGGGCAGGAGGTCATCGAGATCCTGCTGCAGGAAATGGAAAGCGATCGGGCCAGCCTGGTGGTGATCTTCGCCGGCTATCCGGATCGGATGGACACCTTCTTCTCGGCAAATCCGGGGCTCTCCTCGCGGGTGCCGCACCACATCGCGTTCGAGGACTACACCCACGATCAGTTGGCCGAGATCGCCGAACTGATGGTGGCGGGCGAGAACTTCCGGTTCAACGACGCTGCGCGGCAGGCGTTCTCGGAATACCTGGACTTGAGGATGCACCAGCCGCGGTTCTCCAATGCCCGCAGTGTGCGCAACGCCATCGAGCGCTGCCGGCTGCGGCAGGCCAAGCGACTGGTCGATCTGCGGCGGCCGTTGACCAGGGACGACCTTGTCACGCTGACCGAAGAGGACGTCTACGGCAGCAGTATCTTCGCCGGCGCTGAGCCGGCTGCGGTGACGAACGGTTCGCCGGCACCGGCGATCAACGACGCGGATGCCTGAGAGGACCCACGCCATGACTGAGGGACTCAAGACCCTGACCCGCTACACCATCGAGGAGGAGCATCGTCATCCCGGATCGACCGGTGAATTCTCCGGGCTGGTCAACGTTCTCTCCACCGCGGTGAAGATCATCGCCAATCAGGTGAACAAGGGATCGTTGATCGGTGGGCTCGGCACGTCCCGCACCGACAGTGCGCACGGCGAGGTCGAGAAACGGCTCAACGTGATCAGCAACGAGGTCCTGTTGCAGGAGACCCAGTGGGCCGGCCACGTCGCGGCGATGGTGTCCGAGGAGATGGACGGGTTCTACGCGGTGCCCACCCGCTACCGCAGGGGCAAGTACCTGCTGGCCTTCGATCCGCTGGACGGCTCGAGCAACCTCGACGTGAACATGTCGCTCGGCACGATCTTCAGCATTCTCCGGCACCCGGACCCGGACACGGACCCGAGCGAGGCGGACTTCCTGCAGCCCGGTGTGGAGCAGGTCTGCGCCGGCTTCGCGCTGTACGGGCCGGCCACCATGCTGGTGTTGACCACGGGGCGGGGCGTCGACGGCTTCACCCTGGATCGGGAGATCGGCGCTTTCGTGCTGACCCACCCGCAGATGCGGATCCCCGACGACGCCTCGGAATTCGCGATCAACGCCTGCAACGAGCGTTTCTGGGAGCAGCCGGTCAAGCGCTATGTGCAGGAGTGTCTCGATGGTGCTGTGGGGACCCGGGGCAAAGACTTCACCATGCGCTGGGTGGCCTCCCTTGTCGCCGATACGTTCCGCATCCTGACCCTGGGCGGGATGTACCTGGATCCCATGGACGCGATGGACCCGAACAGGTCCGGTGGAGTGCGGTTGCTGTACGAGGCGAACCCGATCGCGTTCATCATCGAGCAGGCCGGTGGCGCGGCATCGAACGGCAGCCGCCGGGTGATGGAGCTGACCCCCGACGGCCTGCACCAACGGGTGCCGCTGATGTTCGGCTCGAAGAGCGAGGTGCAGCGCATCGAGCGCTACCACGCCGAGTTCGCCGACGGCGACTCGGGTTTCGACAGGTCCCTGTTCACCGTTCGCTCACTGTTCCGCACGAACTAGCCGGAAGGACACGCCGTGTCGGTCACGCACCCGGTCATCGCCGTCACCGGTTCGTCCGGTGCGGGAACGACCTCGGTCACCAAGACTTTCCAGCACATCTTCCGTCGCGAGGGGATCACCCCGGCGCTGGTCGAGGGTGACTCTTTCCACCGCTTTGACCGCCAGCAGATGAAGCTCGCGATGGCCGAGGCCGAGGCCCGCGACGGTTCGCACTTCTCGCATTTCGGGCCGGAGGCGAACCTCCTGGAGGAGCTCGAGGCGCTGTTCCGGGAATACGGGGAGTCGGGCGGCGGGAAGGTGCGCAAGTACCTGCACGACGATCGGGAGGCCCAGCCGTACGGGCAGCCACCGGGGACCTTCACCCCCTGGGAGGCCCTCGAGCCAGGCAGTGACCTGCTGTTCTACGAGGGGTTGCACGGCGCGGCCGTCACCGACACGGTGGACATCGTCCGGCATGCCGACCTGCTGGTCGGCGTCGTCCCCATCATCAACCTGGAGTGGATCCAGAAGCTGCACCGGGACAAGACAACTCGCGGCTATTCGAGCGAGGCCGTCACCGACACGATCCTGCGGCGGATGCCCGACTATGTGAACTACATCTGCCCGCAGTTCTCCCGCACGGACGTCAATTTCCAGCGGGTGCCCACGGTGGACACCTCCGATCCGTTCACCGCGCGATACATCCCGTCAGCGGATGAGAGCTTCTTGATCATCCGTTTCGCGAATCCGCGCGGTATCGATTTCTCCTACCTGTTGTCGATGCTGCACGACTCCTTCATGTCCCGGCCGAACATCATCGTGGTTCCGGGCGGCAAGATGGAGTTGTCGATGCAACTGATCTTCACGCCGTTGATCCTGCGGTTGATGGAGAAGAAGCGCCAGCGGGCCGGCTGATCTCGCCGCGGACCCTAGTGTGTTTGCGCTTGCCGCACTTCGTGCAGGTGAGGTAGGAGTGGCCGCGCATCTCCGGGTTGTCGTCCTGGACACTGATCCAGTGGCGCCGGCCGGCTTTGCACAGCCAGCTCGTTGCCGTGGCTCGTCGCGGTCATCGTGTGCTCCGCAGCTCGACGCCGTGATGGTCCTTGGCCGGATGTGCCACGAGAGCCCCATGTATCTGCCGCGTCCGTCCGGTCAACCGGAGATCGCGGGACATGGTCTTCCTCTACCTAGACCACAAGTGGCGGGCAAGGGTCATCCGGAAGATGACTCCGGACCGCTGTCGCTGGGCTTGGCGGTGGCTCCGGTCAAGGGTCGGATCCCCACGGAGGCCTTGGAAATCCTCGGCGCTGACTGCGCAGTCGGCATCGCCGCCGCGGTGGACGTGCAGGCCTGGGCGAACCTGCAGGACTACTGGAACCACGGAACCGCGGTGGAGGCTGGAAGACTCGGCGACTGGACCGTTGTCGTGGACTTCAATGGATTGCGCGGCGCCGACCGCGAGTTGTTGAGTCGCCTGAGCGACCGCGGAAGAAGCTGTCGTCATCTATTGCAACGTCAACGCGCGGTCATCGTTCCAGTACGCCAGTCGCGGACAGATCGTCAGAGAGTTCGACCCGCATCTTGGTGCAGCCGGCCACCGCTCATGGCAGCCATTACTGCCAGCGTTGTAGTCAACCACTCTGCCGTCGACTCTGATCGATCATGAGCGCCCACACTGCAGTCCCCCGCACACATGAGGTGCCGCCGAACACCGGCACCGACCATTGACTCCACGTGTGCAGCCAGCGGTGTGCGTTAGCCGCGACACCCGGGCGATGGACCTGCTCACCCCCGCCGGCCGGACGGTCCCTCGGGATCTGCCCCCCCGAACGCCCTCTGGGCATCCGGCGACGGCTCAGTCCTCTGTCGGCCCGTCGTCCATTTACCCGTTCAGCTGTGAATGGGTGGGCCGTTGCCATTCGGCTGTCATGTCTCAGCGCAGGTCGCCGACCAGCATCCAGCCGCGGGTGGCCACGCAGACCGGGTCGTCGGCTCGGCCGATCCGCAAGAACGTCGTTGAGCTCGTCAAAGAGGGTGATTGCGACGCTCGCCCCAAAGGTGGTCGTTGGTTCGGTGTCAATCCTCGACCACCTGGCTGTACGCGGCAGGCGCGCACGCCCTCGAGGGGGTCGGCAGACCTCCCGGACATGCCGCCGAACGGCGGGTGAGCGGCCGGCGCGTGCGGAAATTCCTCCGACGACGGGCGTGCGGTGGATTTCACCCGGTCGGGCGTGCGCACAACCCCACCGTTGATGCCGACGTCGCTGAGTGGCATTTCTCAGGACAAGGGCTGACACCTCGAGGAACAGTTTCACCGGTTGGGATACACCGCGCTTGTTTCTGATGACCAGCGATACCGAATTGTTTGCGATCAAACCGGTCGTCTCAGTCGCGACCGGCGACGGGATGGGTTCACCCCCGCAGCAGCTCATCAGCAGCCCGAGGACGGGTGCGCACCAGCATCTGTGTGGTCACCGCAGGTGTTGAGAACAACTCCTCCGCAAGGCATGTCGCAGTTGAGCGGCACCTGAAAAGGGCTGCGGTGGCGCTGGTTCGAAATGTGGCTCGGCGCCTCATCGGCGGGGCGCTCCTGCTTTGTCTACCGCCGTTGCCGGCCCGGGCGCTTTCTGCCTTCGCACCCGGCGGACCACCGCCATTACAATGAGACGATTTCCCGAGGGCGGTGTCCGAGGGCGGTGTCCGAGGGCGGTGTCACAGGGCGGTGTCACAGGGCGGTGTCACAGTGCACTCCGGCTTTCCGGGCGGCGAAAAAGACGGACATCCGGGAATGCTTGGTTCGCGCGGCATTGGGTGTGTCGGCGGGTCGGCCGGAACGCCGCCCGCCGTGAGGCACGGCGAGTGACTGCAGGGTCGGCCCCGTCCGGGGCGGGGGTGATTTCCATGTGTATCAGCCGTTTCCTGCGATCAGTGGTGCGGCACCCCGACCCGGCCGGTCGTAGAAGGGGGAAATGATGACCGGACCGACAACGACGGATGCAGCTCACACGGGCTCAGCCCAGAATGGCCTTGGGCAGACCGCTGCGGCGCGGGCCGCGCGGTCGCGGACACCCGGGGGGCCGAACGGTCAGCGGGCCGCGGCAGCAGTGGCGTTTCTCGCCGGGGTGTTGTGCTGCGTGGGGGGCGTCACCGTGATGGCGGCCTGGCTCCTGCACAGCGGGACCGTGCTGCAATGGCCTATCGGGGGCAATCCGATGGTTTTCAACACCGCGTTGTGTCTCGTCGTCACCGGCGCCGCGTTGGTCGCAGTGTCCAGCCGGACGTGGGGCTGGATGGCTGAGGTGGGCGCGGGACTGGACGTGATCATGGGCACGGTGGTGTTGGCCCAGCATGCGTCGGGTCGAAGTCTCGGTGTCGATGACCTGTTCGTCGACGGGCGCATCGACGGTGTGGTGTCGTCCACGCCCGGTCGAATGGCAGTCAACACCGCCGTCTGTTTCGTCCTCGCGGGGGTCGGACTGGCGGCTGTCGGGCGGTCGTGGCCGTGGCCGCGGCGGGCTCCGACGGTGGTGGCGGCGACCGGCTCGCTGATCGCCGCGGTGGCGGTGTTGTCCCTCTGCGGCTACGCCATGGGGGTTTCGGCAGCGTACAACTGGCTCAGTGATATCGCGATGGCTTTGCCCACCGGGGCCATGATGCTTGTCGTAGCGCTCGGGCTGGTGACGCTGGCCTGGCGTGTCGACCCGCGCGGTCAGTGGTTGGCGATGCCCGCCGCGGCCGTGTCTCTCGGTGCGGTTGTCCTGGTATGGGTGGCGATCACCGATCGGCAGGTGCCGACCTTCGGCGTCCAGGGCCACACCGCGGTCGTCGCAGTGGCCGCAGTTGCGGTACTGACCGCAGTGCAGGTGGCGTTCGCCGTCTGGGCCGCCTTGCGGGCCGAGCACGGCCGCCGGCTGGTCGCGGCCAGCGAGTCCCGGCTGTTCCAATTCCTGGACGCGTTGCCGGTCGGCGTCTTCATCACATCAGAGTCAGGGCATCCGTATTTCGCCAACACCGAAGCAGTCCGGCTGCTCGGCCGTGGCCTTCGCCCGGACGTCGGCGGCGAATCGCTGCCAGAGGTTTACCACGCCTACGTCGGCGGGACCGATCGCTTGTACCCGGCGCAGGACACGCCACTGGTCCGTGCCGGGCGCGGCGAGTCCGCGGTGGTGGACGACATGGATATCCACCAACCCAGCGGTGTCGTGCTGCCCGTGGAGGTGCGCGGCAAACCCATTTTCGCCGCCGACGGCACCATCGAATTCGCGATGGCGGCGTTCATCGACATCTCGGGCCGCAGAGCGGCCGATCAGGCAGTGGCCGATCAGGCATCGCTGCTCGATCTGGCGCACGACGCCATCATCGTGTGCGACACCCAACGCAGGATCACGTACTGGAACCGCGGCGCGGCGCGGACCTACGGATTCACCGGCGCCCAAGCCCTGGGGCGGGAGGCGCCCGAGCTGCTGCAGACCCGGTACCCGACGGCGAGAGCAGACATCGACGCCGAGATCGATGCAAGCGGGTTATGGCAGGGCGAATTGATCGAGCGCCACCGCGACGGGCACTGGATTGTGGTCGCCAGCCGGTGGGCCGAACGGCGTGCCACCGACGGCACCAGAGGCGCGACCATGGAGATCAACCGCGACATCACCGACGCAAAAGAGGCCTCCGCATACGCCCGCAGATTGATCGAGGCCAGCCCGGACTCGCTGGTGCTGATCGGGCTCGACGGGACCATCACCGACGTCAACGAGGCTGCCGAACGGGTCACCGCGACACCACGAGAGCAACTGGTCGGCGCCGGGTTCGGCAGCTTCTTCACCGAACCCGAACGGGCGCTCGAGGGCTACCAGCGAGCGCTCACCGACGGTGTCCTGACCGACTTCCCGCTCGTGGTCCGCCGCCCCGACGGCGCGCTGGTCGATGAAATGGTCAACGCATCGCTGTACCGCAGCGCGGCCGACGATGTCGTCGGCGTGTTCGTCACGGCCCGCGATGTGACCGAACACAACCGGGCTCAACGAGAACTCACCCGCCGGGCGGCAGACCTGGAACAGTCCAATACGGCGCTGACCCGGTCCAACGCCGAACTGGAACAGTTCGCCTACATCGCCAGCCACGACCTGTCCGAACCGCTGCGCAGCATCTCCGGGTTCGCCGACCTGCTCCGACTGCGCTACCACGGCAGCCTGGACACC
>JBBQJM010000062.1:0-11633 GCA_038325895.1 Mycobacteriales bacterium | reverse complement strand
ACCAGGCGTTCAGGATCTTGATGGCCATCTGCGCGTTGGCATTGTTGCCGGTGTAATACCAGAGCAGTGCCTGGGTGTAGGCGGCAACCGCGTCGTTGACCTCGTCGAAGCAGCCCTCGTCGGGATTGTGGTAGGCACCGCAACCGACATAGGCAACCGGTCGTGACGTCCAGGATAGTGAACTGTAGGCGACACCCTTGTTATGGCCGGTGTCGGCCTTGGCGTTCCTCAGGTTCGCCAATCCGGTCGACCAGGGCTGGGCGCCGGCGGCGAGCTTCGCCTTCACGAAGCTGAGCTGCGGCATGCCCAGCAGGATTCCCGGATGCACGAAGGTCGGCGGCAACGCAACGGTGCGCGTCGACAGATTCCGAGCCTTCACGTTGGCCGATGATCCAGAACTGGAGACGTAGCCCCAGATGCTGACCGGGCCGGTGGCCGTCGCGCGATCCGCTGCCGAGTCGGCGTAGGTCAACTGCCAGCCGGGCTTTGCGGTACCCGCGGGCCAGGCCCGTGCGGTGATCGTGACCGGATTCGTTCCGGTGGCCTGGATCTCGACACTCGTCCAGCTACCCGCGACGACAGGCGCGGCGAGATCCTGCCTGACCATGGTGGTTGCCGCGGTACCGATCAACTTGGTGATCGCCACGGTGCCCAGTGTCCCGGTCGTCTTGAAGCGGACCGCGTACGCGGCGGCGGCCGTATCACGCAACCGGAGTTCCTGGTAGATGTTCGTGGAGGACCCGGAGACCAGCGAGTACGAGAAGTCGGCGCTCGCGATGGCGTCCTGGGTCTTGACATCGCCGAGGACTGCCTCCGCGGACACGCCGGGCTTCAGGGTGAACTGCCCGCCGGCCGCGGTCACCGAGGCGCTCGACGCGGGAGACACGGTATAGGCGCCACCCACCGCCGCCGAGCCCCAACCACCGTTCACGGTGCGGGACAGCGAGTCGGTCGCCAACGTGCCGGTCGGCACATATTGGGGGGCCGCCTGGGCAATCGCCGGCAGGCCGAAGCACGTGAATGCGGCGGTCATCGCCACCGCGATCGCCTTCGTGGACACCGACCATCGGCGGCCGGTCCGTCGCGTTAGCGGAATACGGGCCCTCTCGACGTCGGCTTTCCGGCTATGGAATGTGAACATTTCCCCTCCTGGCAGTGCGTGTGCTCGGTAATCCCCCGGTGAATTTTATGCGCGTCCGAAGATTCACTCGCTTTTTCATTCCGGCATTCACCGGCGGGCTGCGGAGCGCAGAATCTCCTCGAGAATCGCGCCGCGACAACCGCTCAAGATTTTGCCCCGCCCATGATCGGCGGCAAGGTGACGAATCGGTTGACCCTGAATCAGGGGTTCTGGCTCCCTGCGCCCTCCGCCGGTCTCCTTGAATCGATGTCGGGCACCGACACGGCGGGATTGCTGCCTATCGGGCAGCGGGCTGTTTTCGCTTTCCGATGGAAATCCGGTGAGCCCGACCGGCTCGCGCACCAATGGTCGGCACCACTCGGCCGCGATCCAGACGGTCGGAATTTCCGCCTCCGGAATAGTAAAATGTCACCATGATCGACCCCCCCGGTTCGTCATCGGATTCTTCATCCTGAAACCAGGATTGTCGAAGTGCCGGATCCGGGGCAGAGTCAGCAGACCCCGATAGACCTGCGGGAGTCCCTCGAAATTGCCCGCCAAGTACTCAGCGGGCAGCACGGAAAAGGCGAAGCGGGTATCGACATGCTGCTCCGGCACCGCGAAGTGACCCGCCCGCTACGGTGACGTTCAGTGAATACGCGTTGACCTTCGGCAATGGTCCTGGTGACGTTCCGCATCTGGCCGGTGACCTTTGGTGATGCACGGCAGCCGATCGGCCCGCCACCTTCGCCAACCCGGGCCGCGTGACATCCCAGCGGAGGCGCGGACAGCAGACGCCCTGCAGGCCGCGACGCGGATAGGCTCGCCGGCGTGCCTCCGCCACCGCCAACCGCATCCGCCACCGGCCGATCAACGCCGGGCTCAGGCCCGTTGGCACCGACGGTGTCGGTGCTGCTCGCCCTTGACGGGGTCGTGCACGTCAGCGATCTGGCCGTCCAGTCGTTCGCCCGGCATGCGACCGAGGAACTCGGGCAACCGGCCGCCGAAGCGACCCGCGCTCTGATCGGCGGGATGCGCGGCTTTCTCGAGGGACGGGCGGATCTCCTGGCGTCCGACCCGGCCGTGAGCGTGGCGTTGAGCAGGGCCGACGACGGCGATCACGCTGTCGAAATCCTGTGCAGAGCAGCGGGTTTGACCCCGCGCCAGATCGTCGCGGCGCGTCACGCGTCGCGGGTCGACCTGGCGAATTCTGCGTGGGCCATCGACGCCGCACCTGGGTTGGCCGACTTGCTCGCCGGAATTCCGGCAGATTCCTACGTCGCCGTCGTCGCGCGCGACCTCACGGGCGTGCCCGAAGTCGTGGATGCGATCGGGATCGCCTCCGCCGTCGACGAGTTCCTCGTCGATGCCGGCGGCACGGAGGGCAGGGAACAGGTGGTTGACCACGTCATGGTCGTGACCGGCAGCAGTTCGTCGCCGGATCGTCTGCTCGTGGTCGGCGGCCGCTGGGATCCGGATCTCGCGGTTCCGCACGCCGCCGGGTGCACGACGGCCCTGGTTGACAGATTCGAGCGGGGACGCGGAACGCCGACCTGGCGGGACGCCCGACTCGCCGGCCTGATCCCCGAGATCCTGCGCTGGGCATCCTTTCCCGGGGCGGGGCGGGCATGACTGCCGATCGCCCCGGCCGGGGTGACTCAGTGGCCGATCGCCCCGGCCGGGGTGAATCTGAGCCCGATCACTCCGGGGCCGACCACTCCGGAGCCGACCACTCCGGAGCCGATCACTCCGGAGCCGATCACTCGGGCGCCGTCGAGAGCGCTCAGGGCGGAGCTGTCCGGGACCGCCGCCGCGACGACTGGCGGACCCCGGACGGGCAGCCTGTCGACCGTCCCACCCACGTCCTGGCGCACCTGTCCGACACCCATCTGACCTCCGCCGGGATCCGCTACAACGGCGTGATCGACGCCGACGCCGCGCTCGACCGCGCCGTCGCAGTGCTCCGCGCAGCCGTTGTCGACGGCAGGTGGATCGACGCAGTGGTGGTGTCCGGCGACCTGACCGACTCCGGTGACCCGGACGCCTACCACCGGCTCGAAACGGCGTTCGGCCGCGTCGCCCTCGAAGGAGGCGCCGGGATCCCACTCGTCTTCGCGACGGGCAATCACGACGTCCGGCGCCAGTTTCACCGACATCTGCTGCGGCTGGGCGATACCGACGATACCGACGGTCCCATCCTGCAGGTCCATGACGTCTGGGGGCTGCGGATCATCGTGCTGGATTCGACGATCCCCGGCCATGGTCACGGCCGGCTGCTGCCCGAACACCTCGACGCGCTCCGGGAAGAACTCCGCACGCCGGCCGAGGCGGGCACCGTTGTCGTCCTGCATCACGCACCGCTGCCCCCGCCGTCGCCGCTGCTGAGCTACTTCGCCCTCGAATCGCAGTCCCGCCGGGCGCTCGCCGCCGCCGTTGCCGGGACAGACGTCAAGCTCATCCTGGCCGGGCACCACCACCTGCCGCAGTCCGGGATGCTCGGCGCCGTGCCGGTCGCGGTCGCCGGGTCCACGGCGATCCGGACCGACCCGCTCGGCGCAACGGGACACGAGCGAACCTTCCAGGACGGTGCCTTCAACCTCGTCGAACTCTTTGCCGACACCGTCACCGTGTCCGTCATTCCGGTCAGCGACGCACCTGTCGTGTTCGACCTCGACGCCGCGGGATGCCGGGCGGTAGTCGACGCGCACCCGGTGGACGATGATCCGCGCTGATCGGCCCCCCTCGAGCGGGCGCGACCCACTCAGCGCACCAGCGTCGTCACCAGCTCCGGGAATACCAACACCAACCAGCACCCGGCCAGCAGGAACGGCCCGAACGGAATCGCCGTCTTCAGCGTCATCCGCCGCGAGGCCAGGCCGACCACCGCCCACCCAGCGGCCAGCACGAACGCCACCAGCACGCTCAACACCGCTGCCGCGATCGAGACGAACCCCGTCATCAGCGCGAGCGACGGAACGAGCTTCACATCACCCTGGCCCATTCCGGTCGGCGCCACCGCGGCGAGCAGCAGGAACAATCCCGACAGCACAGCCGCCGTGACCAGCGCTCTGACCACATTCCCGGAATCGGGGTGCAGCCACTCGGTGAATCCGACAAGGAGCACGGTGATCGGGATCGCCGGCAGGGTCAGCGAATCCGGCAGGCGGTGGTGCCGGATGTCCACCGCGCCGAGCGCCACGCCCAACCATCCGGCCCAGACCACCAGCCCGATCAGTGGGCCGCCCCACGCCAGCCCGACCCCGACCCCGGTCACCAGCGCGCAGGTTGTCTCGGCGACTCCCGGGGGTAGTACCGCCCCGCGCCGCAGCACCGCCAACAGCCGACGGATCCCCCACCCGACCGCAGCGCCGACCGCCATACCGCACAAGGCGGGCAACCAGTGGAAGTCGGGCATGCCACGACGGTCTCACGGCGCGGACGCCCGGGCGCAGTTGTCCACAATCGTCAGGCGGGTCCTGGCGCCGGCCCGAGCTCAGCCGACCGGCAGCGGCAGCTCCGTGCCCGACGCCTCGAGCAAACCCAAGCGCATGGCCTCGGCGGGCGCCGGCAGCCCGGTCAAAAGCTCGAACTGCCGAAACGCCTGATGCAGCAACATGTCCAGGCCGGTGACCGTCACCCGATCCGGTCCGCCGGCCGCGGCCAATGGTGTCGGCCACGGGTGATAGACCACGTCGAACAGCACGGGAACGGCACTGAGCCGGTCGGCCAGTGCATCGGCGCCGCCGGCCGGGACCGTCGAGACGACGAGATCTGCCGTATCCGCGACGGCTCCGATGCGCTCGGCGTCCCACAGGATTCCGGTGGTCTCGATGCCGAGTACCCGGCCCAGTTCCACCGCGGACGCCGTGCTTTCCGCCCGCCGCCCGGCGATCACCACCGTGGTGGTGCCGAGCTCGGCCAGGGCGGCGACGACCGACGCCGCGGTGCCTCCGCCGCCCAGGATCAGCGCGGACCCGGGCGGGCGGGCGCCGGCGGCGTTCAGGCCCCCGATGATCCCGTCCACGTCGGTGTTCTCCGCGTACCAGCCGCCGTTCCGGCGTACCAGTGTGTTGGCGACGCCCAGTATGCGCACCCGGGCGCTCGCCTCGTCCGCCACCGCGGCGGCGGCCGCCTTGCCCGGCATGGTGACCGAGAATCCGGCCCACTCCGGGCCGCGCGAGGCGACCAGCCCCGGCAGTGCGTCGCCGTCACACTCGATCGCCTCGTAGGTCCAGTGAGTCAGCCCGCTGGCCGCGTACCCCGCGCGGTGCAGCGCCGGCGACAACGAGTGGGACACCGGCGCACCGAGCACGGCCGCGCGACGCCGGCCCAGGGCCCGGTCAGCCGAAGACACCGTTGGCCCGTGCCTGATCCACACAGACGTTGTGTTGCTCGACGGTGTCGCTGAAACAGGACGTCCCGTCCTGATCGAGCTTGACGAAGAACAGCCACGACCCGGGGGCCGGGTTCAGTGCGGCCGAGACGGCATCGGGGCCGGGAGAGGCGATCGGCGTCGGCGGCAGCCCCGGGTTCGCGTACGTGTTGTACGGACTGGGGTTCGCCCGCTCCGCCGCGGTGGTGGCGATGGATGCGCGATCCAGCGCGTAGTTCACCGTCGAGTCGAATTCCAGGTTCATCGGCTTGGCAAGCCGGTTGTACGTCACTCTGGACACCTTGGGCATGTCGGAGGTGATCGCCTCCCGCTCCACCAGCGACGCGATGATCGCCGCTTGATAGGGCGTGACCCCGTTGGCGGCGGCGTCCCTGACGATGTCGGTGCCGTTCCACAGCGCAGCCGACGCGCTGACCACCGCCTGCAACGCCTGCTCCGGGGTCGCCCCTGGCGGGATGTCGAAGTCGCCCGGCAGCATCATCCCCTCCAGCCGCTTGCGGGGGTCGGGCGCGGCACGGACGCTGTCCGCCGCCCATTCCACCACCCCCAGCTTCGCCGGGTCTGCGGTCTGCGCGACCTCCCACAGATCGTCGGCGGTGAAGCAGTTCGACTGCCCGTTGAGCGGAACGCAAGCGGCAGCGGCGATCTCGCTGATGTAGCCCGGCACCACGGTCGGCGTGGTGGTGGGATCGGTCGAGGTCGCCGTGACGTCCGCGAGCCGACGCCCGGGGATCAACCGCACGTGGCCGACGTGATTCTCGGCGGCCACCAGCGCGTCCGCGGCGGCCTGGGCGGAAGCGTTCTGCCGCACCCGGTAGTAGCCCGGTCGCAGCGCCTGCACGTCGGCGTCCTTGGCCGCTTGTGCCTCGAACGCCTCGGTGCTGGCCACCACGCCCGCGTCGGCGAGCGTGCTGGCGATGTCGGCGGGGCCGTCACCGCCCTGCACCCGGACGATCACCTCGGTGTCGCCGGTGCCCTGGTAGTCCGGGACCTGGCCGGCCGTCGAGCGCCAGATGACGAATCCGGCGGCCAGTCCGGCGACGATGACCACCAGCACCACCACCGCGATGACCAGCCAGACGCGATGCCGCCGCCGGCTGTCGGTGCGCTCGATCTCCGGGTCCCGCCGGCGTGGCGGCGGGGCCGGGAGTGCGGCCGCGACCGGTGTCTCGGGCGCGGAGGCCAGCGCGGCCCTGAGTTCGTCGACATCGACGTCCCCGGTTTCGCCGGGTTCGTGCCGTCCGAAGATCAGGTGGTCGTCGGTCACTGACCACCGGCCAAGGCGTCCAGCCGGTTCTGCAGGATGCGGGTCGCGGCCACCTGGTCGATGACCTGCCGGCGACGGCGACCGCGGACACCGCGTTCGATGAGCATCTTCTCGGCGGACACCGTGGTCAGCCGTTCGTCGACGTAGACCACCGGAATCGGTGCGATGCGGTCGGCCAGCGCCGTGCCATACGAGCGAGCAGCAACGACCGCTGCGCCGTCCGTGCCCCGCATGGTCATGGGCAGGCCGACGACCACTTCCACCACCTCATGTTCCTCGACCAGCGCCACCAGTTGATCCAGGTCGGTCGCGCCCGTCGCGTTCCGCGCCAGAGTGGTCACCGGAGTGGCCAGAACGCCGTGGGGATCGCTCACCGCGACTCCCACCCGCACGGTACCGACGTCGACCCCCAGACGCACGCCTTTCGGCGGCCTGTCGGCGGTCAACCCGGACCCTTCCTCGTGCTCCGTGCGTCCTGCGACGATGTCGTCATCGGGGGTGGATGTTCGGTGACCGGCTTGGTGGGCGTCTGGTTGTCCACCCTGGTTGGCAACCCTGATTCTCGGGAGGCCAGAGTCACCGATGGCCTCTGGCCACCGCCGCCTGCAGCGCCTTGACGGCCGCCGGAATACCCGCCGGCCGCGTCCCGGCGCCCTGCGCCATGTCCTTCTTGCCGCCGCCGCGGCCCTCGATCTCGGGCAGGAAACTCTTCACCAGATCACCCGCGGACCAGCCCGCAGCCACCGCCGCGGGCGTCAGGGCGACCGAGAAAGCGACCGATCCTTCGCCGGGAGCGAAGATGGCTGCGATACCGGGGCGCGCGCCCAACCGTCCGCGGACGTCGGTGGCCAGGTTGCGGACGTCCCCGGCGGCGGTGCCCTCCGGCGCGGACGCGGCGACCACCGCCACGTCGCCGACCGCGACGGCCTCCGCGGCCAACGTGGCGGCGGACGAGGCGAGCGCGGCGGACCGCAGGCCCGCCAGTTCCTTCTCCGCGGCCCGCAGCCGCTCCACCAGCGCCTCGATGCGGCCGGGGAGCTCGTTGGGCTGCACTCGCAGTGAGGAGGCGATCTGGTTGACCAGCGCCCGCTCCGCGGCCAGCCGGTGGAAGGCCTCGATACCGACGGCGGCCTCCACCCGGCGCAGACCCGAGCCCACCGACGATTCGCCGAGGAGCGCGATCGGGCCGATCTGCGAGGAGTGCTCGACGTGAGTGCCGCCGCACAGCTCGACGGACCAGGGCCCACCGATCTCCACGATCCGGACGGTCTCGTCGTAGGTCTCGCCGAACAGCGCGATGGCGCCCATGGCCTGGGCCTCGGCCTGCGAGCCGTACATCACCTTCACCGGCAGGTCCTTGCGGACCGCCCGGTTGGACACCTCTTCCAGTTCGCTGCGGGTCTGCGGCGACAGCGCGTGGTTCCAGGCGAAGTCCAGCCGCAGGTAGCCGGGCTTGTTGAAGGACCCGGACTGCAGCGCCTCGGGACCGAGCACCTGCCGCAGCGCCGCGTGCATCACGTGTGTGCCGGAATGGGCCTGGCGGGCGCCCAGCCGCCACTCCGGGTCGACCTTGGCCAGCACCTTGGCGCCCTCGACGAGTTCACCGTCGGTGACCCGTACCCGGTGCACGATGATCTTCTTGTCGACCTTCTGGACGTCGAGTACCTCCGCTGATGTGCCGTCCGCTCCGACGATTGTTCCGGCGTCGGAGTCCTGGCCGCCGGATTCGGCGTACAGCGGGGTGCGGTCCAGCACCACCTCGACCTCCTGGCCGGAGTGGGCGGCGGGCACCCGCACCCCGTCCAGGATCAGACCGCGGACGTGACCCTCGGTCTGCAATTCCGAGTACCCGGTGAATTCGGTGCGGCCGGCGTCCAGCGACCGGTACACGCTCAGGTCGGCCAGCTTTCCCTTGCGCGCCTTGGCATCGGCCCGTGCCCGCTGTCGTTGCTCCTCCATCAGCCGGCGGAACTCATCGGTGTCCACCGTCAGCCCCGCCTCGGCGGCCATCTCCAGCGTCAGGTCGATCGGGAAGCCCTGGGTGTCGTGCAGCACGAACGCGGTCGAGCCGGTCACGACGCTGCTGCCGGATTCCTTGGTCTCGGTCGCGGCCTGGTCGAACAGCTTCGAGCCGCTGGCGATGGTGCGCAGGAACGCCTGCTCCTCGGCCACGGCGACCCGCTGGATCCGCGCGAAGTCGGTGGCCAGCTCCGGGTACGAGGGGCTCATCAGGTCCCGCACCACCTCGGTCAACCCGGGCAGTACCGGATCGGTGACGCCCAGCAGCCGCGCCGACCGCACCGTGCGGCGCAGCAACCGGCGGAGGACGTATCCGCGGCCCTCGTTGCCGGGGCTCACCCCGTCGGAGATCAGCACCATCGACGAACGGGCGTGGTCGGCGATGATCCGCATGCGCACGTCCGATTGGTGGTCGGCGCCGTATTCCCGCCCGGAGAGCTTTTCCATCCGGCCGATGATCGGGCGAAGCAGGTCCGTCTCGTAGACGTTGTCAACGCCCTGCAGCAGGAAGGCCAACCGTTCGATGCCGAGCCCGGTGTCGATGTTCTGCTGCGGCAACGGACCGAGAATCGGAAAATCGGCCTTCTTGCCGTCGCCGCCCCCCGTCGATTCACCGCGCATGTCCTGCATGAAGACCAGGTTCCAGATCTCCAGGTACCGGTCCTCGTCGGCCACCGGGCCGCCCTCGATACCGAATTCCGGGCCGCGGTCGTAATAGATCTCCGAACACGGTCCGCAGGGACCGGGAACGCCCATGGACCAGAAATTGTCGGCCATGCCGCGTCGCTGGATGCGCTGCGGCGCAACGCCGGCCACGCTCTGCCAGAGCCGTTCGGCCTCGTCATCGGTCTCGTACACGGTGACCCACAACCGATCGGGGTCCAGCCCGTAACCACCCTCGTCCAGCGAGCCGGTCAGCAGATTCCAGGCGTGTTCGATCGCGCCCGCTTTGAAATAGTCGCCGAAGGAGAAATTGCCGGCCATCTGAAAAAAGGTGTTGTGCCGCTGGGAGACGCCGACATTCTCGATGTCCAGGGTCCGTACACATTTCTGCACGCTGGTGGCACGCGGGAACGGCGGCTTCTCCTGACCGAGGAAATACGGTTTGAACGGCACCATGCCGGCCACCGTGAACAGCAGCGTCGGGTCCTCGCTGACCAGCGAGGCGGAAGGCACAACGGTATGACCGGTCTTCTCGAAGTATCCGAGAAAACGACGCCGGATCTCGTGGGTTTCCATGGGTCCTCTCTGGTGGTGGGTGGTGACGGCCGTGCTGAGGTTCGCTCGGCCCGCTGACGCGCCGGGGGCGCGGCCGGGCGCGAACCAGCCCCGTCCGGCCGCGACGGTCTCGGGTGGTGGTGCCGGACGGCTGCCCGGCTGGCCGCCCGTCAGGCGGACCGGCGGGCCGGGCGGGCCGGGCGGGGCGGCGGCGGGGCACCAGGGGCGCGGCGGTGCGGCAGGTCGGCGGTTTGATCGCTCAGCCTGGCGCGGCGCACCTCGTCCGGCCCGGCCGGTGCGGGACTGACGGGCCCGGCACCCTCCGGACCGACCAGCACGACGGCACCGGTGGCGTTGTCGATCATCGGCCGGTAGCTGGCCCGCCGGTTGAGCACTCCCTGCCGGACGTCGGCGGCGAAGTACCCCACCGCGTTCCCCAGTTCGGCGATCGCGTCGGCCACGTCGGCGGCGATGGCCGACGGCGTCACCTTCGCCTTCAAGGCCTCGCGGGCGGCTTCCTTGGCGCGGCGGGTGCGACGGGTCGCAGCGACGCCGAGGGCAACCCCGGCGCCGAAGTAGTAGATGCGCTTCACCTGAGCCGACATCCCTTTCGCTGAGTCGGGAAGAACTCGGGCGGTGAGGTGCCCGCGAGGTTCTCGGGTGCCGGCATCGCCGTCTTTTCCCAGCTGTTGACCTGCCATTGCATCGGTGCTGGCGGGCGTGCCGACGAGCGGCCCGCCGCCTCGGGAAAGGGTACCCGTCCGGGCCTTCCCTCCCACGAACCTCGCTGGAACGGGTGAGCGTTGAACCCAACAGGGTCGTGCCTCGTGTTCTTGTCATCCCGTGCGCGGGTCCTGACGTCGGTGCGCCATCTGAAGGGCGATGATCTTGCGATGGAGTACGAAGTCAACGGTCTACCGCTGCACGTGCTGGTCGTGCACTTCATGGTGGTCGGCGTGCCGCTGGCGGCGTTGCTGACGGTGCTCTCCGCGCTGTGGCCGGCCGCCCGTCGACGGCTGGGCGTCATCACCCCACTGGTCGCCCTGGGCGTGCTGATCCTGACGCCGGTCGCGGTCGAGGCCGGGGAGTGGCTGGCGGCACGGCTGCACCCCACCCCACTGATCACCGCGCACGTGGATGTGGGCTCGACGATGATCTGGTTCTCCGTGGCGCTCTTCGTGGCCGCGCTGCTGGCCTGGGGCGTGCCGACGATGATGGCCCGACGGTCGGGCGGCCCCCCGCCGTGGGTCGGAGTCGTGGTGGCGATCATCGCGGTCGTGGTCGCCGGGGCGGCCGTGTTCCAGGTGTACCGGGTCGGTGATTCCGGTTCCAAGGCCGTCTGGACCGGTAACTTCTGCCAGGTTCCCGTCGACGCCCAGGGGCTGTGCCCGGCGACCAACTGACGGGCGCTTTGGGTTTCTGTTGTGCTGTTTGCTCCCACCGGGCCGATGCGCTGATCAACACCACCCCCACCGGGCCGATGCGCTGATCAACACCACCCCACCGGACCGATGCGCTGATCAACACCACCCCACCGGACCGATGCGCTGATCAACACCACCCCACCGGACCGATGCGCTGATCAACACCACCCCACCGGACCGATGCGCTGATCA
>JBBQJM010000061.1:0-11685 GCA_038325895.1 Mycobacteriales bacterium | reverse complement strand
TGCGGGTTGGTCATGATGCCCAGGATGTTCCCGAACGGATCGATCACCGATGCGGTGACGAACCCGTGGCCTCGTTCGGTTACCGGCAGGTGCTCACGGGCACCCATCGACAGCAGCCGCGCCAGGCCGCCCTCGATGTCGTCGACATGCCAGTAGAGGATCTCGCCGGCCGGGGCCGCATCCATGGAGGTTCCGGTAGGAAGGTAGTTGCTGTTGATCAGGCCGAGTTCGTGCTGGTAATCGCCGGTGCGGAATTCCAGGTAGGCGCCGGGGACCTCGAAGTAAGGCTCGACGCCCAGCAGTTCGGTGTACCAACGCCCCGCGGCCGGCAGGTCGGCGGTGAAGTAGCTGACGGTGGCCATGCCACGCAACATGGTGATGTCCTTTCGTTGGTGGTTCGTTGGTGGTTCGTTGGTGGTTCGTTGGTCGGTTTGTCGGGCGGTCTTGCTCGGTCCGCGGTTGGTTCGGGTTCAGCATCCACGGCAAAGTGCTCATCCTGTGCGCACTTTGCCGTCAGAGCTTCCGCCGATTCCGCGCGGTGAGAGTCGCGGTGGTGAAGCGCGGTGCGGATCGCGGACCGGCTGCCGCTGCGAATCGGCAAGGTGCTGCTGCTGCCCGGCTGACGCCCATGGCTCGGTGCCCACTGTCGGTGGGTCCATTTACCGTGGCCGGAGACACCAAGAGCCAGCTGAAAGAGGAGACCATGACCACCCTGGAGAACCGCCCGAACACCGCGCTGCTGGTCATCGACGTGCAGATCGGCAACCTCGAGGCCGCCCACGAACGGGACGCGGTGGTCGCGAAAATCGGCGATCTGGTCGAGCAGGCAAGGCGGGAAAGGGGTCCCGTCGTCTGGGTGCAGCACTCCGACGAGCAGTTGGAGAAGGGGAGCGAGAGCTGGCAGATCGTCCCCGAGCTGAAGCCGGCCGACGCCGAACCGATGGTCGACAAGCACTACGCGGACTCGTTCGAGAACACCACCATGGAGACCGTGCTCGCTGGCCTCGGCGCCGGGCGGCTGATCGTTGCCGGCGCACAGACCGACGAGTGCATTCGCGCGACGCTGCACGGCGCCGTGGTCAGGGGATACGACGCGATCCTGGTCAGCGACGCCCACACCACGGACGACCACACGGAATGGGGAGCGCCACTGCCGGACGCGGTCATCGCGCACACCAATCTCTACTGGACCTACCACCGGGCACCTGGGCGGACGGCTGGGACATTCACGACCACACAGGTGTCGTTCAGTGATCGTTCCTGACGCCTCGTCTCGCAACCAGGAGTTGCCCATTCCGTGACCGCCGGTTCCTGGTGTCAGGATCGGCGCCATGACGTTCGAGGCGACGCTGGTCCGCTGGCCGGGGCCCGGCGTCCTGGGTGTTCGCGCCGGTTCCGGCCGAGCCTGCCCCGGCCGAGCCTGCCCCGGCCGCCGCGGGTGCCTTCGGCCGGGTGCCGGTGACGGCCACGGTCGACGGAATGACCTGGCGCACCAACGTGTGGCGGGATCGCCAGCAAGGATGGCTGCCGGCCGTGCCGGCTCGGGTGCGACGCGGCAGGACGACGGTGAAGCGGTTGTCGTGGCGATCGCGGTCGACGCCAGGCGATTGTGACCGGGGGTTCGCCGCTGCCGCCGTATCGTGGTCCGCGTGACAACGGTGCTGGTGGTGGAGGACGATCCGGCGATCTCCGGACCGTTGTCCCGCGCACTGCACAGGGAAGGCTATGGCGTGCTCCCCGTCGCCACCGGCTTGGCCGCCGTCTCCTACTGCGCCGATCCGGGCGCCGACGTCGCAATGGTCATCTTGGATCTCGGCCTGCCGGACCTGGACGGGCTGGAGGTCTGCCGGCGGATCAGGGCATCGGGCCGGGACGTTCCCGTTCTGATGCTCACCGCTCGCACGGACGAGGCGGACTTCGTCGTCGGCCTGGACGCCGGCGCCGACGACTATGTCGCCAAGCCGTTCCGGATGGCCGAGCTGTTGGCCCGGGTCCGCGCACTGCTGCGTCGCCGGGTGCCGGCCCTGATGGACATCGGTGGGGTGCGGGTGGATGCAGCGGCGCGTCGGGTCGAGGTCGACGGGGTCGAGGTCGCGCTCGCCAACAAGGAGTTCGAACTGCTCCGGGTGATGATGAGCAGGGCCGGGCAGGTCGTCACCCGCGAGGAGATCCTCGCCGAGGTGTGGAACGACCCGTCCATGAAGACCTCGAAGACGCTGGACATGCACATGTCCTGGTTGCGCCGCAAGCTGGCCGGCGCCCGCCCGGCCGCGGAGGGTGATTCGGCGGGCGGCGCCGACGGCGCGCCCGGACCGGGTGCGTCCACCGGCGCCGACCAGCGCATCTCCACCGTCCGGGGCGTCGGTTTCCGCTTCGAAACGAACTGAGCTCGCAGTGCGGCGTCGGGTGCTGTTGTCGATCCTGCTGGTGATCGCCGCCACGGTGCTGACCCTGGGTGTGCCGTTGTCGATCATCTCGTGGCGGGTTGTCGACGACCTGATGCACCGTGACCTGGCCACCAGGCTGGAATCGGTCGCCGCATCGATCGCCAACCAGGCGGCGTCGTCCGACATCGACCTCGGCCAGCTCGCCACGGCAGTGCCACCCGGCGGGCGGCTGGACATCAGGATGGCGGGCCGGATCGACCAGTCGATCGGGGCGCCGCCGGGTGAGCAGACCTATTCCGAGCAGCTGGTGATGGCCGGCGGCGGCCTGCTGCGGCTGTCGGTGCCGCAGGAGTACCTGCGCAACGAGCAGTTGACGGCACTGGCACTCGTGGCCGCGGCGATCGGACTGTCCGTGGTCGTCGGCACCGGGGTGGCGTTGCTGACCGCGCGCCGGCTGGTGACCCCATTGACCGACGTCGCCCGGCGCGCCGCCCGGCTCGGCTCCGGCGACTTCCGCACCTTCCGGCGCCGCTACGGGGTCGCCGAACTGGACCGGGTGGCGGACGTGCTGGATTCCTCCGCACAGGACATCGCGGCGTTGATCGGCCGCGAGCGGGACCTGGCCGGTGACATCTCCCATCAGCTGCGGACCAGGCTGACCGGGTTGCGGTTGCGGCTGGAGGAACTCGCCGACCACCCTGACCCGCAGGTCGCGGATGAGGTGCGCGAGGCGCTGGACCAGACCGATCGGCTGGTCACCGTTGTCGACGACCTGCTGGCCAACGCCCGATCGGAGCGGGCGTCCGGGGCCAGCGAGATCACCCTGGTCGACGAGCTGGCCGAGATCGAGGTCGAGTGGGGCCCGTTGCTGCAGGAGCGGGGCCGCACGCTGTCGGTGCGCTGCCCGCGGGACATCCAAGTCCGGGCCACGCCCGGGCGGCTGCGCGAGGCCATCGCGGTGCTGGTGGACAACTCGCTCCGGCACGGCGACGGCGCGGTGGGGATCACTGCGGTGGGGATCACTGTGCGCACGCCGACCCGCGGTCCGGGATCGATGGTGGTACTCGAGGTCGCGGACGAGGGCACGGGCATCCCGGAGGCCCTGGTCGCGCACGTGTTCGACCGGGGTATATCGACGGCGTCGTCCACCGGCATCGGGTTGGGTCTGGCCAGGGCGTTCGTCGAGGCGGACGGCGGCCGGCTGGAGCTACGCCGCGCGGCGCCGCCGGTCTTCGCGATCTTCCTCGCGGTGGGGCGGGACGGTCAGACCCAGGACGCCCATGCTGGGCGGGCCGACGGTGACGCGGGACAGAGCACAGGCCGCCCGGCGGATTCTTCGGCGGAATCCGCGCCAGCATCCGCGGCGCGGCCAGGGTTCGGACCGGGCGAATCGGCGGACCCATCAGCGAACGGCGTGCCGGTCACCCCGTCAGCGGGCAAACGGTAGCTCAGCGTCGTCGCCGGGACCGTCCGCGATCGCCTGCTCGGCGCGGGCGACGTCCATCGGGTGCGGCTCGAGTTCCTCGGGAAAGACGAAACGCCGGTAGGCCCAGAAGCGGAAGGCCATGCCGAGAATGGTGCCGATGACGTTGGCCGAGATGAAGTCGGCAATCGTCACCGTCAATCGCGGGTAATTCGAAGCGTTGAATCCGAACACGTATTGCGACAATGCCAGCGGGATCAGGTTGATGAGCAACGCCAGGCCGTTGACCAGGAAGAACAGCATTGCCTCATGGCGTGGTTCGCGTCCGCCCCGGCGGGAGAACGACCATTCCCGATTCAGCACGTAGCTGACGATCGTCGCCACCAGGATGCTGATCGCCTTTGCGGTGACGACCTTGTTTTCCAGCACGGTGTGGGACATCAGGGTGAACAGCCCGACATCCACCACATAAGAGAATCCGCCGACAACCAGGAATTTTGCCATTTCCCGGTATTTAACGGGTAGGCGCTCACGCACCGTTTCGATCAAGGACACCGCGCAAGTCTACGGGTGATCCGACCGTGATCAGAGGGTTACACGCGTCCCGATGGCCCTCTTGTGGGAATCCTCTCGCCGCCGCAACCTGCGGCGTGCGCAGCCGTCGGCGGGGTATCGGTGCTGGTCAGGGCACCAGGCTAGCGCGTTGCTCTGGACGCGGTACTTTGCGCCGTGCGCGCCGAGGCGGGGGCCGCGGATCTGGTGGTTGACGGGGTTCCGCCGGTCGACGTCGATGCCGAGTTCGGCTCGTCGCCGGGCGTCGATGCGGTGCCGGGCTCGTCGCCGGACGTGGGCGCGACCGAGGGTGACTCCGGGAGCGTCGGCGTGGCCGGCGTCGATGTGGCCGCCTCAATCGGCTGGCCAGCATCCGGGTGGGTGGCGCTCGGTCCTGTGGTCAGTGCAGTGGTCGGGCCATCGACGGGAGCCTGGGTCGCCGCTGCCGGCTCGACGACCACCAGCGGTGCCCCGTTCGCGTCGGTCACCGGCAACGACCGGCCGCCGGCGTCGATCGCGAACAGCGGCAACGACCCGGCGGGCTGGTCGCCGGCGATGGTCAGCTGCAGGCCGTCGACGGTCACGCCGGTGCAGGTGAGCGCCGTGGGACGGGCGGTCTGGCCGGTCGGCAGTTGGCAGTTGGCGGGATATCCGGACAACCAGGCCTGCCCGGTGCGCAACTCCAATTGGTACCGGCCGAGATCCGTCACTCCCTGGTAAGCGGCCACGGCGACCTGCAGCCCCGCGGTGGAGCCCCTGACCAGCGAGTCCTTGACCTTCGCGGTGACGGCCTGCACTCCTGGATCGACGATCAACGGGACGTCGAGCCGCTGGTCGCCGCTGGTGAGCACGAGGCTGCCGCTGTGCGCATCGGGTGCGGCCGTGACCGCCGCCGTCACCGTGGTGGTCGCTCCGGGGGCGATCGGCGGCAGGGTGCACGTCTGCCCCGGCACAGCGCACTGGACGCCGTCGCCGGCGGTGATCGCGCTGATTCCCATGCCCGCGGGTGGGGTGACCAGCACCGTCCGCAGCGACGACGGTTGGCCGCCGGTGTTGGTGATCGTCACGGCCGCCGACGCGGACCCCCCGGCCCGCAGCGGGGCGCTGACGTGGGTGACCTGCCAGGCGAGGGCGGCAGGCGGATCGGCGCCGAGAGAGCCGACGGAGCTGACAGATCCGACAGATCCGACGATGCGAAGGGCGATGCTGACACTGTTCCCGCCGACGGTGAGGCTCAGCTGCCCGCCCGTGGCCGGCGCGCCGACCGACAGCGTGACCGCCACCGTCGTGGTGGTGCCCGGCTCGACCGGCGGAACGGAACACCTGGTGTCGTGATCGGGCGTGCAGGAGGTGCCGTCGATCAGGTAGGAGGCGACGTCGATGCCGGTCGGCAGGGTCGCACTCAGCGTGGCCGCCTGGGATGCGGTGCCGCCGGCGTTGTGCACGGTCATGGTCACGCCGCTAGACCCCCCGACGGTCAGCGGGTCGCTCACCTGGGTGATGGCCGGTTCGAGCTGGGCGGGAGCGCGGGCGTCGACCGTCAGCGGATGTCCCTGCCGGTCGGTGATCGCCACGTTCCGGCGACCGGCGTCGGTGGCGGTCAGTGGCAGCGGTCCGGGGCTCTGGTGCTCGCCGACGATCAGCGGCAGCCCCGCGATGACCGGTCCGGCGCAGGTCAGCCGGCGGGTCGCACGGTCACGCCCCCACCGATTGTCACCCGGCAGATCGATATGATCAGCCTGGTCGGTGGGCCGGGCGCAGCCTTCGGGCACCTGGCCGAATGAGACGTCACCCCTGCCCAGGGTCAGCGTGATCGCACCCGGTGTCGCCACTGTTGGCTGCGCGGTGAGGGTGACTGGGGTGGTCGAACCCTGGGCGAACGGACCGCCGGGCGTGCCGAGGATCGACGTCACGCCGGCCTGCACGGCCAGCCGTGTGAGGGACGCGGTGGTGCCGGCGGCGGACACCGTCAGCGGTCCGTCCTTCGCCTGCGGCATCGCGGTGAGCGCGACCGTGAGCTGCACACTCTGACCTGCGGTGATCGTCGGCAGCTGGCACGGGGCGCGATGGGACGGGGTGCAGGACGCGGCGACCGCGTCGAGTCCCGCGGTGTCGAGTCCCGCGGTGTCGAGTCCCGCGGTGTCGAGTCCCGCGGTGTCGAGTCCCGCGGTGTCGAGTCCCGCGGTGTCGGAGGCCGCGGTGTCGAGTCCCGCGGTGTCGGAGGCCGCGGTGTCGAGTCCCGCGGTGTCGGTGAGCGCGGTGTCGATCCGCGTGACGGCGATTCCCGCCGGGGTGGTCACGGTGATCGGCGTGGGCTGCGACGTCTCGCCGCCGTCGTTGGTCGCAGTGACGGTGACGCTGCCGGTGCCGGTGCCGCCGGCGATCGTCGGCCCGCCGGGCCGCAGATCGGACATCACCACGTGGGCGGGCGGCACCGGAGCGCCGACCTGCACCGGATGACCGGTGCCGTCCGTGATGGCCAGCGTCTGGCCGCCGGCGAACCGCGCCTGCAGCGGCAACGCGCCAGCCGGTTGGTTGCGGGAGACGAAGAGCACCAAGCCATCGATGGGCGGACCGGAGCATTCGAAGGCCGCCCCGGTGGACCGGCAGTTGGGCGGGTATCCGGTCACGTAGACCCCGTCGGCCTGCAGGGGGACGGTGATCGGGCCGGGATCGGTCACTCCCGGCCGCAGTGTTGCCATCAGTCCCACTGTGCTGGTGGCGCCGGCTGGCAGCGCCGTGGCCGGAGTCGCCGCGAGCACGGACACCCCTGACCTGACACTCAGGTCGGTCGCCACTGAGCCGTCCGGGGCGTCCTCGACGGACAGGGTGAACGTGCCGTCCTGCGCGGCGGGCAGCGCTGCCAGGGTCACGGTGACGACGTCGCTGCGGGTCGGGTCGATCGGCGGCAGCGCACATGGTTGGTCGGCGGTAGGGGTGCAGGACGGCTGACCGGCGACCTCGATCGAGCTGACGGTCACTCCCGTCGAGGTGGTGACGGTGAACGGCAACGGCGGTGACGGCTGTCCGCCGCTGTTGGTGGCGGTCAGCGCCAGGGTGCCGGTGCCGCCGGCCGTCGGCGCCCCGGTGATCTGCGGGGCCGACAGTGTCAGATGGTAGGGCGGCAGTTGCGGCCCGACCCGCAGCGGAACCCCGTTGCTGTCGGTGATCCGGATGCTGCGGTCGCCGGCCAGGTCGGCGAGCAGCGGCAGCGGGCCCACCGGAACCTTCGGGCTGACGTACACGCCGAGGTCGCTGATCATCGGTCCGGTGCAGTCGATGACGGCTGCGCCCTGCACGGTCGTCCTGGGCAGGCAGTTCTTCGGGTAGCCGACGATGGACACACCGTCGGACACCAGCGGGAAGGTGATCGGCCCGGGATCCGTGACGCCGGCCTGCAGGTCCGCAGTGACCTGCAGCACCGTGCTGGTGCCGATCGGCAGGAGGTCGTCCGGTGCGCCGCGCAGGGCTGAGATACCCTGCAGCACAACGAGTTTCGCCGAACCGGCGGCATCGCCGATGGTGACCTGCACCGATCCTGACCGCGCGTCCGGATCCAGGGTGAGGTCCATCGTCACGTCGACCGACTGGCCGGCGGTGATCGCCGGCAAGGAGCACGGAATCGTCGGTGACGGTGTACACGTCTCGGCGCCGCCCACGGCCACCGTGCTGACACTGACGCCGTGCGGCGCGCCGATGGTGATCGGCAACGGCTCGGAGGCCCGTTGCCCGCCGTTCTCGACGTGCAGCGTCATGTCGACGCTGCCGCCGGCGTGGGCCGGATCGGTCAACGCCGGCCCGGTCAGGTCCAGCGCCGCGGGACCGGGCTGCACGATCGCCAGTCCGCCGCCGTGGCCGTCGGCCACGGTCAGGGGGCGGCCGCCGGCATCGGTGGCTCGCAGCGGCAGCGGGCCCGGCTGCAGGGTCGCGGCGACGTCCAGCGTCAGATCGGTGATCACCGGGCCGTCGCAGCGCAGTCCGCCCTGCCCGGCCGGCTGGCAGCCGGCCGGTGCCGGATCGAGGCTCAGACCGGGGTCGGTGGGCTGCAGGGTGATCGCGCCGACCGTCTGGACGCCGTTCGCCGGAGTCGCGGTCAGCGTGACAACGGACGCCTGACCGATGACGTACGGGCCGCCGGGGCCGGCGGTGAGCGCTACGACGCTGGACTCCACCTTCACCGGAGCTGTGGTCGGCTCGCCACCGACGCTGACGGCGAACTCACCGTCGTGCGCGGTCTGCGGCACGTCCACCGAGACCACCACGGTGGTGTGTTTGCCGGGGTCGAGCGATGGGAGTGAACAATCGCCAAGCGGGCACGGGGCGCCGCCGACCGTGATCGAGGTGACGGTGATCCCGGTGGTGGTCGACCAGGCGATCGGCGCCGGGTCGGACGGCCGGCCGCCGTCATTCGTCACGGTCGCGGTGACGGTCCTGGTGGTGCCGGCGGTGAAGGTCAGCGGGTGGATCGGCGACAGCGCGATGTGGGCGGGTGACGCCGGGACAACCTCGAGGGGGTGGCCGTCGCTGTCCCTCACGGCGTCGATCGGGTCGCCGGCGGCATCGGTCACGACCAGCGGCAGCGGGCCGCCGGGCTGGTTCTCATCGATGGACATCTCCAGGCCGTCGATGGTGCCGCCGTCGCAGCTGACCTGCTGGGTCGGCGGCGCGATCGGGGCGCCGAGCGGATCCCGCGAGCACGCGTCGGGCACCGCGGTGAATGTCACTCCGCCGGTCAGTGTCAGGGTCAGAGGGCCGGCGTCGGCGACGCCGCGAGGGTACCCGACCTGCAGGGCCAGCGCAGTGCTGGACGGCGCCGAGTACGGGCTGTCCGGGGAGACGGTCACACCGGTCACTCCGCTGTTCACCACCAGGTCGGCGGGGCCGGAGGCCGCGCCGATGGTGAGGATCAGCTGGCCGCCCGTCCCTGCCGGGGACGCGGTCAGATTCACCGTGACGGTGGCGCTGGAATCACCGTCGACGGGCGGGAGCTGGCAGGGGCTTGCCGGAGCGGGGACGCATGAGGTACCCCCGGTCTGGACGCTGGTGACCGCCACGCCGGTGGGCGTCGTCAGGTCGATATCGGTCGGCGGTGAGCGCAGGCCGCCGTTGTTGGTGACGGTGAACGACGCCGATCCGGTACCCCCGGTGTACAACGGCTCGGTTGGCAGCGCCGCGATGGCCAGCGCAGGCGGCCCGGGTTCCACCTCGAGGGCGCTGTTGGCGGAATCCCGGAGGCGATCGGTGATGTTCCGGCCGCCGGCGTCGGTGACCTTCAGCGGCAGTAGCCCGGCCTCCGTCACCCGCGCGATAGACACCCACCGGCCCATGATCGAGCCGCCCGGGCAGCTGATCACGTGGGCTGCATCGGTGGCTGACGCTGAGCACCCGGCCGGCGAACCGTCGAAGGTGAACTGGTCGGCCGTCAGCCTGAAGGTGAGCTCTCCGGGGTCCGTGACGCCGGGCGCCGTGGTCACCGCGATGTCCATGGCTGTCGTCGACGGTGCGAAGTACGGGCTGTTCGGTGCCGCCGTGAGGACGGCGATGCCGCTCACGACCGACAGCGTGGAGGGCGGCGCATCCTGCCCGGCGATCGTCACCACCTCGACCCCGGACACCGCTTCGGGGGTGGCCCTGAGCTGGAAGGTGACGGTGCGCGATTGCGCTGGGCCGACCGGCGGGAGGTTGCAGGCGTCCTGCTCCACGGTGGCGCAGGCGACGCCGTCGATGTCGATCGCGGTGACCGTGACGCCGGCCGGGAACACATAGTGGATCGGCCCCTCGGCCGTGGGCAGGCCGCCCTCGTTCCGCGCGGTGACGGATATCGAACCCGTGCCACCGGCGGGGAGATCGGCGGCCTGCTGGATCGCCAGGCGGAGGTCGGCGGGTCCCGGGATGACCTGCAGCGGCAAGCCCGAGCCGTCGTTCAGCAGCAACGGCCGCTGCCCGGCATCGGTGACGGTCAAAGGCAGCAGGCCCTCGGGTTGCACCGCGGTGATCTGCAGGCCGAGCCCGGCGATCCTGCTGCCCCGGCAGGTGACCTGGGCCGAGCCGCTCTCGTCGACCGCGCTGCAGTTCGGTGGGGCCGCGATGAAGCTGCTGCGGGAGTCGGTCAGTGTCAGCGTGATCGGACCGGGGTCGGCGACAGTCGCCTGGACCGAGATGGTCATGGACGTCTTGGACGGGGCGCTGTACGGCCCGTCGGGGGAGACCAACAGGCTTGCGATGCCCGAGGCGATCGGGATGCCGGCGCTGCCCGTGGTCCCGCCGATTTCGCCCCCGATGTCGGCCGTGAACGTCACCACTGCCGGCGCCGACGGGCTCGCGATCAGGTCGAAGGTGACGGTCTGGTTCGCACCCGGGGCGAGCGATGGCAGTTCGCAGGTCTGGGCAGCCGGGTTGCAGTCGACGTCGCCGATGTGAATCGCGGTGACCGCGACAGTTGAGGCGGGGTTACTGCCGACGGTGAATCTCGTGGTGATCGGGGTCGATGCGGTTGGCAGGCCGCCGTCGTTGGTCACGGTCATGGACGCGGTCCCGCTGCCGCCGCCTGCCGTGAGAGCCGGTGCGGTGATCGACACCAGGCTGAGGTTGGCCCCTGGCGCGAGTGCCAGCGGCTGGCCGAATCCGTCGGAAATGCCGACCGGCCGCCCACCGGCGTCGGTGACGCGGAGCGGCAACGCGTCGATGGCCGGAATTGTGGGGATGCGCAGCGTCACTCCGCCCAGTTGTGCCGACCCGTCGACCGGACTGATATCGCAGGTGACCTGCTGGGTCAGCACATTGCCGAGCGGTTGGCAGGCCGCGGGCAGGTCAGTGAACGTGGAGGTTTCGCCCAGCGTGAAGGTCAGCCCGCCAGGGTTGGCGATTCCACGGACGGTGCTGATCTGAAGATCGATCGTGGTGACCGAGGGCCGTAGGTAGGGGCTGTTCGGCGAAGCAACAACCGCGATGTAGGGGCTGAGGTCGTCCAATGCGGCGGTTTGGGTCTTCCCAGCGTCGGACACCGCAAGCCCGTTGCCGCTGCGCGCACCCGGGTCGGCGGTCAACGTCAAGGTGACAGTCGTCGTTGTTTCGGGATCGACCGGGGGCAGCAGGCAGGGAACATCGCCCGTCGGCACGCACGCCCCGGCGCCCGCATCGATGCTCGCCGCGCTCACTCCGTCGGGCAGCGAATAACCGATCGCGGTGGCCGGGGACGGAACCGTCCCGTTGTTGGTGACCTGCAGCGACGCAACCTGGCTGCCGCCCGCGACGATGGCATCGGTCTGGATGAGGGAGAGATTCATCGGGACGACCTGCGGCGGGTTCGTCAACGAGATGACC
>JBBQJM010000060.1:0-11702 GCA_038325895.1 Mycobacteriales bacterium | reverse complement strand
GGGGCCGGTGACTGCAGGCTCACCGCGATCACATCGCGGTAGAAGCCCGACAGATCGACAAGCGCCCGGTCCAGCACGTCCCGCTCGGTGCGGGTGGCCCGCGACTTCTGCCGTCGCTCCAGCTCTTTCACCACGCCCGCGGTCCCCCGCGCCGCACCGACGGCGCCCTTGCCGGTGCCGCCGGCGCCCAGCGCCATCTTCAGCTCGTCCAGCTCGACGCTGTCCCGGCGGTCCGACACCGAGGACGCCTCGTTCTTGGCAGACGCCAGCAGTTCACCGGCCTCCACGAACACGTCCGCGGCCGTGCGCAGCGCTCCGGGCACTGCGAGCACCCGGCGCCGCTGCTCGCGAGCCACCTGGTCGGTCGCCAATCGGCGGGCGCGGCCGACGTGCCCGGCCGCGACCGAGGCCGCCCAATCCGCGGTCTCCGGCTCGATGCCGTCCCGGCGGACCAGCATCTCGGCGATCGAGTCCGCCGACGGCGTCCGCAGCGCCAGCACCCGGCAGCGCGAGCGGATCGTCACCGACACATCGTCCGGGTGGGTGGACGGCGCGCAGAGCAGGAACACCGTGTGCGGGGGTGGCTCTTCCACGGCCTTCAGCAGGGCGTTGGACGCGCCCTCGGTCAACCGGTCGGCGTCCTCGATGAGCACGATCTGCCAACGGCCGGTGGCCGGCCGGCGGGCCGCCAGTTGCACCACGGCCCGCATCTCCTTGACGGAGATGGTGAGCCCCTCCGGCGTCACGGTCCGCACGTCGGCGTGCGTCGCGTGCATCACCGTCCGGCAGTGCGCGCAATGCCCGCAGCCACGGTCGGCGCACTGCAGCGCGGCGGCGAACGCGCGCGCGGTGACCGAACGGCCGGAGCCGGGTGGTCCGGTGAACAGCCAGGCGTGAGTCATCGCCGCACCCGCCACACCGACGTCGCCGTGCGTCGCATCGACGGCGGCGGACAGCACGGCGATGGCCTCGTACTGGCCGATCACATCGTCGAAGACCGGTGCCGCGATCATCGGCCCAGCTCGGGCAGCGCGCGGCCGAATGCGACCAGCGAATCCGACCGCCCGGCGTTGGCCCGGCGCAGTGGTGAGGTGATCACGGAGGTCAGCACCAGCCCGGCCCTTGCCGCCAGCAGCCGCAGCGTGGTCGGCGTGAACAGCCAGATGTGCTGCTCAGGTTTGAGCGTCCACCATCTCGCCCCGAGCAACCGGGCCGGCGCCGACGCGAACGACGGCACGGAGAGGGCGAACACTCCGTCGTCGGCCAGCCGAAGGCGCACCTCGCGCAGGAACTCCAGCGGATCGGGCACGTGTTCCAACGTGTCCCAGAAACAGATCACGTCCGCCGGCACATCGGCAGGTGCGGAGTCCAACTGACCCAGAAAAACATCCAGTCCGTGCCGGTCACGCGCATGCGCCGCACCGGTGCGGGACAGCTCGACCCCGCTCACCTGATACCCCGCGTCGCGGGCCGCGGCGAGGAAGTACCCGTAGCCGGTGCCGATCTCCAGCAACCTGCCCGGCGGCGGCCGGCGGGTGACCAGCCCGGACAACCGGCCCGTGGTCCAGGTCCGCTGCAACGCCATGGCCGGCGACCGACCGGCCGGGTCGCCGTAGACGGTGTCCTCGAAATACCCCGGGTCGTCGTACATCCGTTGCAGCGCTGCCGCGGACAGCCTCGGTGAGACGAAGGCGAGATCACAGATGGGGCAGCGCACCACCCCGAACGGCGCGACCGTCATGACCGGCTCGCCCGGGATGCGGCACAGGCAGCACAGCACCGGCTCGGTGTCCTGTGCCGTCCACTCGAGCGCCCCTGCGACATCGGCCGGCTCCGGAGCGTCCAGCGCACCGGACGGGCTCTGCGCCACCGTCACCACCTCCAGCCCCGATCTCCAGGTTTGCGTTCCGCCACACCGTAACCGAGGCCGCCGACAGTCCTTCCCACCCCGAAGGTGGGGCTGTTGAGCGGGCGCCCGGAGTCGGCCAACGAAGCTGCCGGCCACCAGTTGTCAGCCCGCTGACCGCGGAGCACTCTGTGCGCATGACGGACGACGCTTACGTGATCATCGGGGCCTCGCTGGCCGGCGCCAAGGCGGCCGAGACCCTCCGTGCCGAAGGCTTCGCCGGGCGGGTGGTGCTGATCGGCGAGGAGAGCGAGCTGCCGTACGAGCGGCCGCCGCTGTCCAAGGGGTACCTGCTCGGCAACGACCCGCGGGACGGCGGGCGCGTGCACGACGCCGGTTGGTACGCCGAGAACCGCGTGGAGTTGCGGCTGGGCACGGTCGCCGAAGAGATCGACACCACCCGCCGATTGGTCACCCTGCATCCGGCCGACTCGCTCCACCCAGCCGATTCCCTGAAATACGACAAGCTGCTGCTGGCCACCGGGTCACGGGTCCGGACCCTGACAATTCCCGGTTCGGACCTGACCGGTGTGCGCTACCTGCGCACGCTGGACCAGGCGGATGCGCTGCTGGAGGGCCTACGCGCGGGCGGCAACGTGGTGGTCGTCGGCGCGGGCTGGATCGGGTTGGAGACGGCGGCGGCGGCGCGGCACTACGGCTGCTCGGTCACCGTGGTGGAGATGGACAGCCTGCCGCTGCGCCCGGTCCTCGGCGACGAGGTCGCCACGATCTACCGAGATCTGCACGTCGCGCATGGCGTCGACTTCCGCCTCGGCGCGGGGCTCAGCGAGTTCCAGGGCGAGGACGGGCACGTCACCGGCGTGTTGCTGGCCGACGGCACGGTGTTGCCGGCGGACCTCGTCGTGGTCGGGGTGGGCATCCGGCCGGCCGTGGAACTCGCCGATTCCGCCGGGCTGCGGGTCGACAACGGGATCGTCGCCGATGCCAGGCTGCGGACCTCCGACGAGCACATCTGGGCCTGCGGCGACGTCGTGTCCTGGTTTCATCCAGAGCTGAACACCCACCTCCGGGTCGAGCACTGGGCGAACGCGCTGAACGGAGGTCCGGCCGCCGCGGGGTCGATGCTCGGCAAGGGCGAGGACTACGCGCCGGTGCCGTACTTCTTCTCCGACCAGTACGACCTGGGCATGGAGTACGCAGGGTGGGTGACGCCGGGTGAGTACGACGCGGTCGTGTTCCGCGGCGACCCGAGCGCGACCGGTGACGGTGCTCCCGAGTTCATCGCCTTCTGGGTGGCCGGGGCGCGGGTGCTGGCGGGCATGAACGCCAACGTCTGGGACGTGACGGACCAGATCCAGGACCTGGTGCGCGCCGGCTGGGCGGGACGGTCCGTGGACCTCACCGCACTGGCCGATCCGGCGGTGCCGTTGGATCAGCTGCTGGGCTGACCCCGCTGTACCCGCCGTCGCCGAAGGCCGGGCATCATGCGCTGACCTTCGGTGGGGCCGCCGGTTGCGGATCCGCCAGCGCCGGGGTCCGTTGCCGGAGCACGGAATCAAGCCGCTCGACCACCTCGAGCTGCAGGGCGCCGCGGTGCGGCTGCACGATCATGTACCGCTCGGGCGCATAGGACGCCCGGTCGCGGTAAGCCTGTGCCGGGTCGACCTGCTCATCCAGGTCGTGGTCGTCGTCATGGTCATCGTTCGCGACCGGCTTGCTTCGTTCGCCGTCAACGGATCCGGCCGTCGAGCCCGTCACGACGGGCGGCGCCGACGTCCCAGGGGACGGCTCCGCGTCGGACGGCTCGCCGCGCGTATCGTCGGCCGGCCCGTCGGCCGGCCCGTCGGCCGGCCCGTCGGACGGCTCGTCGGACGGCTTGTCGGACGGCTCACGGGATCCCAAGGCCGGCTCCGTCTCGTCCATTCGTTCCGGCACCTCCTGCCCGGGCTCCGCCAGCTCCGAGAGCGCTTCTCCGGCAAGGGCCAGGCCGGCCCAGGACTCCTCGGTCTCCCGCTCCTTGGCAGGTGCCACCTCCACCGGCCCGGCCTGGTCGGGGACGTGCCCGTTGGACGCCCCGTTGGACGCACCCATGGACGCACCCATGGACGCAACCGCCGCCCCGTTCGATGCAGCGCCGGTCTGCTCGGCAGTCACGGACTGCCCAGCGGTCACCGGAGTCCGACCGTTGCCCGACGGCGGGTCCACCACCAGCGTCAGATCGGGCTTGAGCCCGTTGACCGCCCACTGCGCGACGCTAGCCAGCCGCTGCTCCTCGAGACCGATGGCCCGGTACCGCACGATGGCGGCATCCACGAAGCCTTCGCAGATCACCACCGCACCGGCCTGCAGGGGCGGGCTGATCCGCGCCGTCGACAGGTCGGCGAGGTCGGCGGTGGCCCGCAATGCATCGGCCGGGCTTTCCGGTCCGCCGTCACGCAACATCGGTACCGGGTCGGCGGGTGCCTGCGAGCGCACCCGGAGCGTCAGCAACCCCTTCTTCCGCAGGTGTTCGTCGATGGCGTCCGCGTACTTGGTGACGGCGGCCTCGTCGGCGCCCTCGACCGCGATCAATGCGCCGGCATGATCGTCCTGCTCGTCCCAGATGTTCAGCTGTTGGCGTCGGAACAGCCGACGGGTGAAGCCGGAGGTCAGTCCGCCGATCTGCCGGCCGGCGTACAGGCTCACCAACAGCGCGACCAATCCGCCCGCGGCCAGCACCAGCGCCGGCCCGCTGATCTCCATCCGGAAGTCGCCCGCGGCCAGCGGATAGGGGCCGATCGCACCCGCCAGGATGGGCCCGGCCGCGATGGTGGCCAGCAGGATGATCCGCACCGAGGACATGACGAACGCGAACACCCGGCCGCGCAGCTGGTCGGAGACCTCGTGACCGATCATGGTGAAGCCGTTGATCCAGGCGACGCCGGCGAACACGCCCATCACGAAGGCCGTGATGGCCGCGCCCAGGAAGTCCTGCAGCACGCTCATCACGACCAGCGAGATCCCGGCCGCCCCGATCGCCGGTGTGAAGATCATCCGCCGCGGGATCGTCGGGAAGACCTTGGGCCCGATCAGCATGCCGATGGCCAACCCGGTGAACACCGTGCCGAACAGGATGCCGTACCCGGCGTTGCCCGCGCCGAGCGTCGCGACGTAGGACTGCGCGACCCCCGCGACCAGGCCGCCCGCCCCGAACGCACCCAGGATCCCGATGTAGATCGCCCGCATCAGCCGGTTCTTCCGGATGAACGAGACGCCCTCGATGATCAACGAGAAGATGTTCTTGTTCGTCGATCGCTCACCGACGAACGCCGGGATCAGACCGCGGGAGATCAGCACCATGCCGGCGGAGAAGAAGTACGTGGCGGCGTCCAGCCCGAGCGCGATGTTGATCGCCAGCGTGTTCGTCGAGCCGGAGATCAGCGCGCCGCCGCCGGAGCCTTCCACGTCGGGAACGCCGAAGAAGCTGGCCACCGTGGACAGCAGCGTGAAGATCAGCGCGGCGATCGGCACCATGCCGTACACCGAGACGTAGTTGAGCTGGTTGGCCACCGCCAACCGCTCGCGCGGCACGATGTTCACCCACATGGCCTGCTTGGCCGGAGTGGAGAACAGCCCGATGGCCTCGACCAGGAACTGGGCGATCAGCAGCCACAGCAGGTTGCCGCCGACCAGGATCGACACGTAGAGCAGCCCCGCCAGGGTGTCCCCGACGATCGCCACTTTCCGCCGATCGAACTTGTCGACCAGCGCCCCCGCGAACGGGCTGAGTATCAGATCGGGCAGCAGCCGGGTCAGCAGCACCCCGGACACCGCCGCGCCCTGCGCGATGCTCGAATCGTCCTTGGTCAGGTAGGCGGCCAGCGCGGTGGTGGCCAAGAGCCCCAGCCAGTCGCCGAGGCTGGAGATCGCGATGGCCGACCAGAGCCGGCGGAAGACGGGTATCCGCAGCAGGACGGCGACGGAGTTGGGTTCCCGTTTGCCGCTCATCGCTTGGTCACCGCCCGCAGGCCACGCGCGGTCAGCAGGTTCACCGCTGGATCAGAGCGGTGACGGCGTCAATGATGCGCTGACCCACCCCGGTGGCGAACAGCACGATGACGATGAACACCAGCACGGAGAACACGCTCTGCCCGCGCGCTTTCCGCGCCTGGCGTGGCGACCTTGCCGCCCTTCGCAGTTGTGACTGATTTCGGATCTCCCGCATCTGGCCGTACTGGGAGACGGTGGGGGCGGCCGGTGCAACCTCGGTGGGCGAGGCGGACGCCTGCGATTGCGCTGATGTCCGGGCTGGCGCCGGCCGGTACTGCTGGGTCGCGACGGCTCGCTGGGAGTTCGCCGGACGCTGGGCGGGAACCACCGCGCGCTGGGGCGGGGCAGGGCGGGTCGATTGCGGCGCGACCTGCTGGCGGGCGTTCCAGTCGGCGTCGGATTGGGCGATCTTGCCCTGGTAGCTCCAGGTGCCGATCCGGTCGGAAAGATTCCGCAGCGCCGATGAGGCGTTGGCGGGGCTCGGCGCGGCGGGGCGGATGGCCTGCGGAGATCTCGCCGGGGCCGTTCTGGGCTGCGGGACGGGCCTGGTGGGTTGGGCAGGCCGACCGGGTTGGGTGGGGGAGGTGGGTCCTGCTGGCCGCCCTGAACGCGTGGAGGTGGCCTGACCCCGAGCCGCCGGGGGCACCCGCCCGCTCTGGGTCGACCCGGCGAGCCGAGCGGCCGGGGCCGCTGTTGTTGCAGTGCCCTGCCCCGTCGTGGGCGCCGCCAGCGCAGCGACGATCGGAATCGACGCCGCTTCCAGCGAGGGCATGGGTGCTGAGAGCGCGTCGGGATACACGTCGAGGACAGGCATCATGACGGCCGGATCCCCGGTGCCGTCCGCGCCGCTCAGCGCGTCCGAGAACCGCTGATCGGTCCCGCGCATGGCGTCAAAGCCCGCCGTCATGGCTCGATCGTAGGCGCAAGGGCCAGCGACTTGGAGGATCACGTCGCCCATGGCGGTGCGGGTTCGTGAGCTCTCGTGCGCCGTGCCGGCCGCCGTCGCACCCCCGCACCGGATGGCGGGTCGGCAGCGCCCAGCTCAGCTCGCCGCGCTGCGGGTGGTCGGCTTCTTGCGCCTGGTGGTGGCCGCCGGCGCCTTCCTGGCCGGCGCGCGCTTGGGCGCCGGCCCACGGGCGCGCCGATCGGCCAGCAGTTCCGCTGCGCGCTCCACGGTCAGCGACTCGTCCTCGTCGCCCTTGCGTAGCGAGGCGTTCGTCTCGCCGTCGGTCACGTACGGTCCGAACCGGCCGTCCTTGATCACCATCGGCTTGCCACCGGCAGGGTCGGTGCCGACCTCGCGCAACGGCGGCGCTGCGGCCGCCGACCGGCCCCTGGTCTTGGGCTGCGCGTACAGCGCCAGCGCCTGGTCAAGGGTGACGGTGAACAGCGCTTCCTCGTCGGTCAGTGATCGAGAGTCGGTGCCCTTCTTCAGGTACGGCCCGTACCGGCCGTTCTGCGCGGTGATCTCGCCGCCGTCAGCGGGGTCGACGCCGACCACCCTGGGCAGCGAGAGCAGCTTCAGCGCCGTGGGCAGATCGACGGTGTCCAGCGACATGGACTTGAACAGCGAGGCGGTGCGTGGCTTCGCCGCCTTGGGCGCCTTCTTCGGGGCAGGTGCGCCCACCTCGGGCGCATCCGGGGTGGGCAGCACCTCGGTGACGTACGGCCCGTACCTGCCGTCCCGGGCGACGATCACGTTGCCCGAGTCGGGGTCGACGCCCAGCTCGTTCTCGCCGCCGTCCGCCGCCTGGCTGAACAGGTCCTCGGCGACCTGCGCCGTCACCTCGTCCGGCGGCAGGTCCTCCGGCAGGTTGGCCCGCTGCGATTGCTCGGTGCCGTCCTCGCCCAGGACGACCCGCTCCAGGTACGGCCCGTACCGGCCCACCCGCACCAGCACCTGACGTCCCTCCGAGTCGGTGAGCAGCGGCAGCGAGTTGACCTCGCGGGCGTCGATGTCCTCCAGCCGCTCGCCGACCAGCTTCTTCAACCCGCCGGTGCGTCCCACCGAGCCCTCCGGGCCGACGTCGCCGCCGAAGTAGAACGCGGTGAGCCAGTCCGTCCGGCCGATCCGGCCGTCGGCGATGCCGTCGAGCTCGTCCTCCATGGCCGCGGTGAAGTCGTAGTCGACGAGCCTGGCGAAATGCTGCTCGAGCAGGCCGATCACGGCGAAGGCGATCCAGGACGGCACCAGTGCCTGGCCCTTTTTCCAGACGTAACCGCGCTCGATGATGGTGCGGATGATCGAGGTGTAGGTCGACGGCCGGCCGATGCCCAGTTCCTGCAACGCGCCGATCAGCGACGGTTCGGTGTACCGGGCCGGTGGGGTGGTGACATGGCTGGCCGGGATCAGCTCCCGGGTGTCCAGTTGCTGCCCGGTGGCGAGCTTGGGCAGCCTGCGCTCCGCGTCGTCGGCCTCGCCGCCGGCCTCGGCGTCGACGGTCTCGACGTAGGCGCGCAGGAAGCCGGGGAAGGTGATGGTGCGGCCGGACGCGCTGAACACGCACTCCCGTCCGTCCGCGGTGGCGATGATCTTGACCGACAGCGTCAGGCCCTTCGCATCCACCATCTGCGAGGCGATGGTGCGCTGCCAGATCAGTTCGTACAGCCGGTACTCGTCACCGGACAGCTTGTTCGCGACCTGACCGGGCGTACGGAAGTTCTCCCCCGCGGGTCGGATCGCCTCGTGCGCCTCCTGCGCGTTCTTCACCTTGCGGGTGTACTGCCGTGGCGCGTCCGGCACGTACTCCGGCCCGTACAGCTCGCGGGCCTGGTTACGGGCGGCCTCCTGAGCGGTGGTGCTCAGCGTGGTCGAGTCGGTCCGCATATAAGTGATGAAGCCGTTCTCGTACAGCCGTTGCGCGGTGCGCATGGTCCGTTCGGAGTTGAAGCCGAGCTTGCGGCCGGCCTCCTGCTGCATGGTCGACGTCATGAACGGCGGGTAGGGGCGCCGGGTGTACGGCTTCTCCTCGACCGAGCTGACGGTGGCCGTGCCGCCCTGCAGAGATGCGGCCAGGCTGCGGGCGCCGTCCTCGTCCAGCAGCAGCACGTCGACGCCGGCCTTGATGGCGCCGCTGGCCGGGTCGAAGTCGCGACCGACGGCCAGCCGTTGCCCGGCGACCGAGGACAGCGCGGCGGAGAACGGCTTCGCCTCATGGTCGCCCTTGGGGGCGAACAGTCCGTCAAGGCCCCAATAGGTGCCGGTGCGGAAGGCCATCCGCTCGCGTTCGCGCTGCACGATGATCCGGGTGGCGACCGACTGCACGCGCCCGGCGGACAGCTTCGGCATCACCTTCTTCCACAGCACGGGGGACACCTCGTAGCCGTAGAGCCGGTCCAGAATCCGGCGGGTCTCCTGCGCGTCGACCAGGTTGTCGTCGATCTCCCGCGGGCTGGCCGCCGCGGCGAGGATCGCCGCCGGGGTGATCTCGTGGAACACCATCCGCTTGACGGGCACCTTGGGTTTGAGCGTCTCCAGCAGGTGCCAGGCGATGGCCTCGCCCTCGCGGTCCTCGTCCGTGGCCAGGTAGAGCTCGTCGGCTCCGGCCAACAGCGTCTTGAGCTTGGCGACCTGCGCCTTCTTTTCGGGGGAGATGACATACAGCGGCTCGAAGCCGTTCTCGGTGTTCACGCCGAGCCGGGCCCACGGTTCGCCCTTGTACTTGGCCGGCACGTCGGCCGCGCCGCGAGGCAGGTCGCGAATGTGACCGACGGAGGACTCCACGATGTAGCCGTCGCCGAGGAAGCCCGAGATCGTCTTGGCCTTGCTCGGGGACTCGACCACGACCAGACGCACTCCGGACCCGTTCTTCGCCACGCTCTTGCCAGTGGCCATCAGGCTCACGTTCTCCTTATATACAGACGCATTCGCTGCGACCTCGGACGCCTTCGGTGGTGGCCGACATCATGTGCCGTAGCACCCGGTGGACCGCCTTGGCCGATTCCGAGCCGTCCGGAGCAGGATGCCACAGTCCCGCAAGGCCCCCATGAAGTCGGCATGCGTGGTCGGCTCCGTAGGGTCGGCGTGGATGGTCAGTTTGGGTGATCGACGCGTCGCTGACCGTAGCGCCCTTGGCTGTCAGGCAGCTGAACGGCACGATGTGCTGCTGACCACCATCCGGTGGGTGGGCCACCGATCAGTGAGACAGCGCCGGGAACGCCCCCCTGGGCGCCTCGGGCGGCGGCGTGCCAATCATCTCGGCCAGCCGCGCGCACCGTCTGTACCCGACAATACGCACAGCGGGACCGCCACCACGAATGCCCAGCAAGGATCCGGCCAACCCGGCCGCGGCGCACACAGCGGCCAGCGGCTCGTACGTGTCCGGAGCGTGCGGGTCGAGCCCGAGCAGGAATCCGACCGCGGCAGGCTGCCCGGCGGCGATCGTCCAGCACCGCAGGAATCCAGGCGTGAGGGTCAGTCCGACCGGAACCGCCTTGACCGCTCCGCGTGTCCAGTTCGCTGCGAGATCGGCGAGCACCGACGTTCGCTGCGAACGGAAGACCGTCGCGGCACTCACGCGATCACCGGCGGCGAACGGGGCTGGGCCGTCCGGCGACCGGCTGTCCGTCGGCGTCGCGTCCGGCGACTGGCTGTCCGCCGGCGTCGCGTCCGGCGACCGGCGGGCCGGCGCGGGGGCGTCGGGCACGTGGGCGTCGGGAACTGGTTCGCCCGCTGCGCCCGCTGAGCCCGCAGCGGACACGGCGGGACCCGCGAGCACCTCCGCCGCAACGTCCCTCACCCGGCACTCGCGCAGCAGCGCTTCGGCACGCCACTGGTCGGCGAGCAGGATCGACAACCTGAACCCGTCGGGACCGGCGACAATCTGCCCGTGAGCGGCCAGCAGGCCACCGAGGTCGGACAGCTGCGGCGGAGTGAGGTCGGCGGAGAACAGCGACAGCTGACTCACCGGCTCCCCCTTTTCGCGCCTGGTCAGGGTAACCCCCCACGCGCAGCTCGGTGGTATTCGCCGCGTCGGGGTAGTGCCGGGTGGCTCGATGACGAGGGGCTGCGCCGCGAGGCTCATGATCAAGTCCTCCGGCCCTTCCGTGTCGGTGCGAGCAACACGAGGTGGCCGGAGGTCGTGTTCGATACACGAGGTGGCCGCAGGTCGTGATCAATACACGGAGTGGCCAGAGGTCGTGACCACTGCGGCTCGTGGGTAGAGCAGGCGGCTGGTACAGGTTCGCCGCCGAGCGCACTGTTGGCCGGTCAGCTCGCTCCCACCTCTCCTCGCGCTTCGTCCGCCGCGCCGACCCCGTCCGGCTGCGACACCGTGGGCCGCAGACCGGCGGCCATGTCCGCGGCGTAGTAACAGGACAGCCGCCACGGATCGAGCCGCAGCAGGCCAACCTGGCTCGCCTGTGATCAGTTGAGGACCTTCTCACACTCCGGCAGCTCCTTGGCAGCGGCGAGCACGGCCGGATCGACGTCGGCCATGGTGCTGGGCTGCGCGTCGCTGGCTTCCTTCTCGATGGCGTCGATCGCGCTCTTCAGGTCGTCTCCGCTGGACGGGGTGAGAGCGTCGATGGTCTGCGCGCCCTTGCCGTACACGCTCGACAGGCTGGAGAGCCGCTCGATCGCCGCCTTCGCCAAGTCCTCTCCCTTTGTGACCGCAGGCGGTGGCGTGAGTTGCAGAATCGCGACGGTCGTCTGGGCGCTGATCGAGATATTGGTGTACGCCTTGACGACCGTTTGCTGCGCCTGGGCGAGCGTCTGCCCGGTGGTGTCCGGGGAGGCGTACTGGGTGAGGTCGGTGACACCCTGGCAGAAGGTGGTGAACCAGTATTCGGTGTCCGAGTCCAGCAC
>JBBQJM010000059.1:0-11736 GCA_038325895.1 Mycobacteriales bacterium | reverse complement strand
TTGTGCGGTTGCTCGCGCCATGCGGGTCCCTTCCGGCGTGTCGTGGCAATTCTGTCAGTCCACCTGATCAGACAGTACAGCTACTGTCTGATCAGGAGGTCACCCGGTGAGCACGAACACCCTGGGCTGGACCAGCCCATCCGTGCGCACCCCCGAACAGGCCGACCGGTGGACCCAGCCGATCGTGGCCGGCACCCAGCTCCGCCTCGCCCACAGCCTCGTGGACGACAATCGACTGCCCTGGGAACGACCCGCGAAACCCGGCCGCCGGACACCCGCCCGGGTCCGACGCGAATTTCGCCGACTTACCCCCACCCACCCTCGGCACCCCCGCCAGACCACCAAAATCCCGAACCCCCGGCCCAGGCCGGCCAACCGGCACCCGCCAGCCGCCCCGAACCCGATACCCAGCGATCAAGAAGAGCGGGATCGAGGTTTAGACGCAAGCTCAGAGTTTCGGCCGGCCCAGCCGCCGCGGTGTGATGCGCCGCCCGGGCCCGCTGCTGCGATCGCGCCCGCGGCCGTGCCCGTGAATCTTGCAGTTCAGCGTGGGTCAAACGACGCAATCAACGGTCGTTCCACCAGGTGAAATGCGCTTTCGGGTGAATAGTTCCCCGAAAGGGGATAGGCCAAATGGGTTACCATCCCCGTACGCCAAATTCCCCCCCCGTATTGACTCGGAAGAGGGCTGTAAATGTTGCTCTGCGTCACCACGGCCTTGCGCCGATCAGGTCGCCACTCCGCGAGCAAACTATTGTTGTGGAAGTCCGAACAAACCGTAGTGAACTTCCAGATCCATTGTGACTCAAGGTCTTTGCAAGCGCAAGCCGCGCGTTCACGCTACTGGGAGCCGTTGTACGGGGCGTCTGAGGGCATTCACGCATACGCCGTTTGATCACCAGTCGTCACCTCTCCCATCGGAGAGGACCCATCACCCAGAGGAGTCGTCATGACCAAGTCCACCGCTCGTACCGCCGCTACTTCGTCCGCAGGCCGGGGCTGCCGCATCGGCCGCGGCTGCCGCATCGGCTGAGCACGACCCTCCACATTTGCCCGTGACAGGTCGCTGCCAGTCGCTCTCTCACGGTCAGAGCGCAAGTTGCGCAGAGCTGATCACCGCGGCACGGCAGGCAAAGGGGACCACCCATTCGAGTCGGAGCTGCTCCAATGGTGGCGCACCGTAGAGATACCTAACGTCACTGGCGAGAAGATTTCGTGGAACAGGACGAACTCCGCCTGGATCACTCCGATCAGGACGAACCTCACAGGTTCGGGCACCAGGTCATCAACTACGCGGGGCTCACGGAATCCACAGTCAGGCAGCACCCAGCAGCCACGGCTTCCAGGCCGGGTCGGCGTCCTCCGACCAAAGGCCGCCGAACACCCCTCGCCGGGGGGCGGCCGGCACGAAGGGCAGCGACCAGCCCAGCTCGGGCAGCAACCGGTCGGCCTTGCGGGTGTTGCACCGAACGCAGCACGCGACGCAGTTCTCCCAGGAGTGAGCGCCACCACGGCTCTTGGGCACCACATGGTCCACCGTGTCGCCACGTCCGGAGCAGTAGGCGCAGCGGCGGAGGTCGCGCCGCAATATCCCGGCACGGGTGACCGCCGGCGGCGCCTGGTACGGCACCCGCACGTAGCGCCGCAAACGCACCACTGCCGGGACCGCCACCACCAGCGATGGCGACCGAACGGCGCTCGACCTCTCTGCCACGCAGTCGGCCTTGCCTGCGACCACCAGGATCAACGCCCGCCGCCCGGTGACCACGGCCAGCGGCTCATGGCTGGCATTCAACAACAGCACCCGGAACAAAGTCACCACGCCGCCGTGCCCCGCGTCCGGATCCCGTGATGATTGCAGATGGGCCGCATGGGCCGCATGCGCTGCATGCGACCGCGCCGGACGAACCGGTGCCGGCCCATGGCCGCCGGGCGCTGCGCTGTCCACCGACCACCTCCGGGCCGATCCACGGAGCCTGGATAACCAAGCGGGGTGTACAGGGTTGGGCCGCTCGCTCGGGCGGGAAACCGTGCATCGGTCAACCGGACGCGCGTGGGCCGTGGCTGAAGACTAACTCCGCCGGTGACGCGCCCGGCGCAACCGGTCCTCGGCCGGCGCCCCGGTCGATCCGGAGACTCCCTGCGGGCGACGCTCGACCCGTGCTCGGCTCGTTCCTGTTGGGTTCGGTGGCCCGATTCACCCGGCCTTTCCACCTGGCCAGATGCCGGCGACTGCTCATCCCCCCGGCAACTTCCCGCTAGCGTGGCGTCGGTCGCGCTCGGCGCCGGTCACACTGACACGGGCATCGACACCACAGGTCGCGGCGCGATCGGATCGATCGCGTCGATCGGCGTCCGACGGACGCTTGTCCGCCCGTCATCCCGCCCCTGGTCGCACCCAGCGACCCCCGCACGGAAAGCTCGAGGAATGACAATCCTGGACGTCACCGCGCCCGCGTGTGCGTCCGACGCCGGTTCGGTCTGCCAATGGATGTGGGACCACACCGGTCTTGACTTCTTCGCCCTGCACGCGGACGCCGCGCTCACCAGCGTGGTGCACATCCTGTTGATCCTGCTGATCTCCTGGCTGGCGCGAGCGCTGATCTATCGCGCCATCGACCACCTCACCCGGATGACCGCAGAGGGCGAGACCCCGGCCCTACTGCGACCACTTCGGGCACCCGCCCGGCGGGCCTTGAACCGGGCTGTGTCCGCCGAGCGCAGACGGCAACGCGCACTTGCGATGGGCTCACTGCTGAAGTCGGTGACCTCGTTCCTGATCTTCAGCATCGCCGTGGTGCTCATCCTCTCGGAGTTCGGCATCAACGTCGCGCCGCTGCTCGCCTCGGCCGGGATCGCCGGAGTGGCATTGGCTTTCGGGGCGCAGAACCTGATCAAGGATTTCCTGGCCGGCATCTTCATGACGCTGGAGGACCAGTACGGCGTGGGGGACGTGGTGGATCTGGGGTCGGCGACTGGCACGGTCATCACGGTCGGACTGCGCACGACCAGCCTGCGGGCCGGTGACGGGACCATCTGGCATGTGCGCAATGGGGAGGTACTGCGGGTCGGGAACTCGAGCCAGGGTGAAGCGGTGGTCACGATCGACCTGCCGCTGCCATACGAGGCCGATACCGCACGCGCCGGGGACATCGCGCTGCAGCAGGCGCAGCTCGTGGCAGGGTCCGCCGATTTCGCGGATGTGATCGTCGAGTCCCCCACCCTGCTCGGCATCGTGGACATTGCACCCGGTGTGGTCACCATCCGGCTCACCGCCACGGTCCGGGCGGGTGACCAGGACCGCTACGGGCGCGCCGTACGGGCGGCCATCAAGACCGCTTTCGACGCCGCGATGGCCGCCGACCCGGCGACCGACTTCCGACCGCCTGCGGCGCCGGCCGGAGAGCCCGCCTGATCGTCGCGGACCAGTGGTGGACCGAAGCCCCGGTGATCCTCGGCAGGCACCACAGCCCCGTGCCCTCGCGATTGGCAGTGACACGCGGCGACAGCAGGGGTCCCTCGCGCAGGAGGCGCCCGGCAGCGGGAGACGCTCGGCGCGCCCGAAAGGTGATCACTGCTTGCGGCCCTTCGAGGTCGTGCCGCGACACGAAAGGGCCACGAACGTTGACCACACTGGCCTGTCGACGGCAATCGGACGCCGTCCTCGCACCGACGGGACCGGCGTACGCGGCAATAGGTCAACCCGGCCGCACGGCGCGGGGCACAATGACCCGGTGAGTGCTCCCGCGACGTTCTATGACGAGATCGGCGGTCATCCGGTCTTCACCGGGATCGTGTCCCGGTTCTATACGGAGGTCGCGCTGGACCCGGTGCTGCGCCCTTTGTATCCAGAGACCGACCTCGGGCCCGCCGAAGTCCGGCTGCGGATGTTTCTGGAGCAGTACTGGGGTGGGCCCAGGACGTATTCCGATCAGCGCGGACACCCCCGGTTGCGGATGCGGCACGCGCCGTTCGTCATCGGGCATCGGGAACGTGATCACTGGCTCGCTGCGATGCGGGTCGCTGTCGACGGTGCGGACCTGGACCCCACCCACCGGGAGCGGCTATGGGCGTATCTGGAGATGGCCGCGGACAGCATGGTGAACACGCTGAGCTGATCCTGTGCGCTGATCCTGTGCGCTGATCCTGTGCGCTGATCCTCTGCGCTGATCCCGTGCGCTGATCCCGATGCGCGCTGACCCCGTGCGCGCTGACCCCATGCGCACTGACCCGTGCGCGCTGACCCGTGCGCTGATCGTGTGCCCTGACCCCATGCGCGCTGACCCGTGCGCGTAGACCCCGTGCACTGATCCGCTGCGCTGACCTAGCGGCGTCAGCGCCGTCTCTGCTCCGCGTGGGGCAACCCGGCGCGATGCGCGTGCCTTGACGCCGCGCGTGGGTCGGCGGTGGTCTGATGAAGTGTGCGACGGACCACGCCCCTGGCCGCCCTGCTGTGCGCGGCTGCCGTAGCGCTGACCGGTTGTGCCGGGTATGCAGTGGCCGCGGGGTCGGGATCGCTGGCGACCGTGGGGAATTCGGTGCGCAGCGCTACCCCGACCGCGGCGGCAGGAGGTGCCTCCGCGAACCCGACGATCGCAGCCGGCGGCTCGGGCGGAATCGGGCCGGCGCGTGCCGGCACAGCGACTGGACCAGCGGAGCAGTCGGGCGCGCCCGCACCGGTGGTGACGGTTCCAGCGCTCGTCGACCCCACCCCGACGGCTCTCCCACCCTCAGCTGGATCACCTGCCGACCCCGCCGCGCCGGCGATTACCCCGACGCCCGCGGCGCCTGTTACGCCCGCACCCGCGGATCCGGCCCCCGCGGCTGCCCCCGCCGCGCCAACCCAGGAGCCGGCGCCGGCCACTACTGCCCAGCCGCCGTACAACACCGTGCTCGGCTGGCACGGATCCGACAAGGTCGCCTACCTCAGCTTCGACGACGGACCCGGTCCGGCCACCGCGCGGATCCTCGACGTCCTCGCCGGCGCGGGTGTCAAGGCGACGTTCTGCGAAGTCGGCCAGAAGGTCGCGGAGAATCCGGCGCTGGTGCAGCGCGTTGTCGCCGAGGGCCACACCCTGTGCAACCACTCCTGGGACCACCATTCGCCGTTCGACACATTGGCCCCGTCCGACATCGACGCCGAAATCGGGCAGTCCCAGCAGGCCATGGCGGCGGCCGCCGGTAGTGCCGCGCGGTACTTCCGGGCACCGGAGGGCCGGTTCGGCGCGCCGGACAGCCAGGTGCTGCTGGCCTGCCAGCGGGCCAGGACCATCCCCCTGGCGTGGGGCGTCGACTCTCTCGACTGGAAGAAGCCCGGCGCGGCGGCCATCGTCTGGACTGTGCTGAGCACGGTTACGCCAGGTGCGGTGATCCTGCTGCACGACGGCGGAGGCGACGACCGCGAGCAGACGATCGCCGCCCTTCCGGGGATCATCTCCGGCTTGCAGGCGGCGGGTTACACCCTCGCCGCGCTGCCCGCCGACCCCACCGGCTGAATGCGCCGGGTGGCGGGTCTGGGGAGATGAGCTTTACTCGGAGATCCCTGCGACTCAGCCGACAAGGCCAGCTGCTGGACACCATGCCGGCACCGTGCCGGGGGTGATCACCGTCCGGGGACCCAGGACCGCGCCCACCACCGCTGCGGGTCCCCGGTCGGTGATCACCCAGCACTGCGGTCCCTGAGCGCCCGGCCAAGCCCCTGACCTCTGCGGCCGCACTCAGACCAGCAGAGGCAGCAGTGCATGCCGCCGCCGTACCACAGCGCCGTACCGGGCATCGATCCGCGCCCAGGCGTCCGTTGCACTGATCCGCACCATCTCATCAGGGTCGGCCGGCGCAAAACCCATGCCGGACAACGCGAACACCACTCGCAGGGTCAGCGCGACCCGCATGCCCGAGCCGGACACGGTCAGCACCTCGGTGTCCAGCAGCGCAGTCGACGCGCCACCTGCCGGTCCTGGGCGCTCCTTCGCGCCGGTAGCGCCTTCCTCCGCCAGCGTGGCCAGCACCGCGGCGGGCACCTGATCGACCACCACCCAGCCGGCGGCCGGTGGCAGCTGCGAACGCCAGGCCGCATCCGCGCTCGGCCCCGGGTCAACCTCCGATTCGGCCGACACCGCCAACGCGGAGAGCAGGTTACCCGCATACACGGTGACGTCAGACGGGCTCACCGTTGCGTGCACGGCACGGGTGACCAGCGCGTCGAACGGCGTACCCGCCCACAGTCGCACCCGATCGCCGTCTGCCCGCAGCCGGACCAGGCCCATCGGATCCCAGCGGGCCACCCTGCCGGTGAAGGCTGCGGCGTCATCGCGCTCGGCGGCGTCGGCGGGCCGAAGCCTCGGCATCATCATGCCTCCCGGCCGGTGGACAGGTAGCGGGAGAGGTAGGCGCGCTCCTTCTCATCCATCCGGCGCGGCCGGAACGTCGCGGGATCCACCGGAACCAGCACCGTCGAAGCGGTCGCGGCCGTCGCGCCGGCAACCGTCACGATGTAGTCGATGGTGAACGAGGCGTTGCCCAGCTTGGTCAGCCCCATGGAGATGCAGACCGGCAGGTTGAAGCCGATAGCCCGCTGGTAGTGGATCTCCAGCTGGGCGACCACGATGCCTTCGGTCAGTTTTTCGACACCGTGTTTGGCCGCCTCGGTAAACAGCCAGTCGACCCTGGCCTCCTCCAGCAGGGTGATCGTCTTGGCATTGTTGACGTGCCCGAACGCATCGAGGTCCGACCACCGCACCCGGACCGAAGTCACATACCGTTGACCCACGTCACACTCCCGTTGCTATTCCCCGCAGCAGTCTGCCGCACCGGCGACTACCGGTGTGACCGTGGCCGAAGCGCGGCCGGGCGGTTGCCGAACGGGTCGACGGGCACTGCACCGGATCCGACCCGGCGCCGGGTCAGCGGATCATCGTCCGGATCTCCCTGGCGGCCACCGACAGTGCGGCAAGGTCCCCGGCCGACGCTGCGGCGATCTGACCGAGAGTGCGCCGCGCCCTGGCCAGCCGGGAAGCGTTCTCGCTCTCCCATTGGTCGATCTTGGCGAACGCGTCCTGGTCGGCCGAGGTGGTGGACAGTACGTCGGCGGACAGCAGCCGCAGCGATTGGTAGAGGTCGTCACGCAGGGCCTGACGGGCCAGCGCGTGCCAGCGATCACCCCGCTCGAGGCCGCTGACCGCGGACAGCATCCGATCGAAGTCCAGGTGCGCTGAGAGGGCGAAGTACAGCTCGGCGCACTCGTCGAGCGCGCGCCCGGTTTCCGCGGCAGTGTCGACGATGTCGAGCAGGCTGAAGGTGTAGAGCGAGTAGGCCACCCGCTTCGCCAGCCCGGCAGGCGCGCCCAGCTCCATCAGCTTCCCAGACTCGGACGTGACGTTCTCGTCCTCGATTCCGCAAACCAGCACGGGCATCCGCGGGCTGAGGGCCGCGACCGGCTCGGCATAGCGAGCGACCTCGGCCAGCACGTCCAGCGGCTGCGGTCGCCTGGTCAGCAGCCAGCGGGCCGACCGGTCGAGTAGCCGGCGGGCCGAAAGGATCAGCGTGTCCTGGCATTTCGCGGAGGTCTTGTTGTCCAGCCGGGCCACCTCGGTCCACACCTGCTGCAGGTCGAAGACCCTGGTGCTGATGGTGTACGCCCTGATGGAATCTACCGCGGTGGCGGCGCGCTCCTCCTCCAACCGGAAGGCGAACGAGATGCCCGCCCGGTTGACCATCTCGTTGACCGTCTCGGTGGTGACGATCTCCCGGGCCAGCGGGTGCGCGGTGATGGCCCGTCGGGCCGAATCCTGGCGCATCTGCTGGGGGAAGTATTCCGGCAGCTTCTCTGCGAACGCAGCTTCATCCGGCAGCTCGCTGGCGAGCATGGCCGCGGCCATGCCCGACTTCACGTAGGCCAACAGCACGCTCAGCTCGGGATTGCTCAGGCCCTCACCGGCCGCCCGGCGGGCGCCGATCTGGGTGTGCGTGGGCAGGAACTCCAGCGCCCGATCCAGCCGGCCCCCCTCGACCATCGCCTCGATCAGCCTGGCGTGCACCGACAGCATCGCCGGAGCGTGCAGCCGTGATGCGCCGAGAACCCTGTTCTGGCCGCGATTGTCGGCCAGCACCAGGGAGGCGACCTCGTCCGTCATCGACGTCAGCAGCTGGCGTCGGCCACCCTCGTCCAGCTCGCCGGAATCGACCAGCGACTGCAAGGCGATCTTGATGTTGACCTCGTGGTCGGAGGTGTCGACGCCCGCCGAGTTGTCGATGGCGTCGGTGTTGATCCGGCCGCCCCGGCGCGCGAACTCGATCCGGCCGAGCTGGGTGACGCCGAGGTTGCCGCCCTCGCCGACCACCCTCACCCGCAGGTCCTCGCCGTTGACCCGGACCGCGTCGTTGGCCTTGTCACCGACCTCGGAGTTCAACTCGGTGGAGGCCTTGACGTAGGTTCCGATCCCGCCGTTCCACAAGAGGTCGGCGGGCGCGAGCAGGATCGCCCTGATCAGCTCGCTCGGCGACAGTGCCGTCACCTCGTCGGCCAGGCCCAGCACAGATCGCATCTCCGTACTGATCGGCACCGATTTCGCGGTGCGCGGCCACACGCCGCCGCCGGCCGAGATCACTGAAGCGTCGTAGTCGCCCCATGACGATCGCGGGAGCTCGAACAGCCGCAGCCGTTCGACGAAGGATTCGCCGATGTCAGGGTCGGGGTCGACGAACACGTGCCGGTGGTCGAACGCGGCGAGCAGCCGGATGTGTTGGGACAGCAGCATTCCGTTGCCGAAAACGTCGCCGGACATGTCACCGACGCCGAGCGCGCTGAAGTCGTCAGCCTGGGTGTCCACCCCGAGTTCACGGAAGTGGTGCTTGACCGACTCCCACGCGCCGCGGGCGGTGATGCCCATGGCCTTGTGGTCGTAGCCGACGCTGCCGCCGGAGGCGAACGCGTCGCCCAACCAGAACCCGTAGTCGGCAGCGACACCGTTGGCGATGTCCGAGAAGGTCGCGGTGCCCTTGTCCGCGGCGACCACCAGGTAGGAATCGTTGCCGTCCCGCCGGATCACCCGCTCCGGCGGCGCGATCTGCCCGGCCACCCTATTGTCGGTCAGGTCGAGCATCCCGGCGATGAACATCCGGTAGCAGGCGGTGCCCTCCGTCAGCAGCCGTTCCCGGTCGACCTGCGGGTCGCCGGTCGGGGCGGGCGCGCGCTTGAGCACGAAACCGCCCTTGGCGCCGACCGGGACAATCACCGCGTTCTTGACCTCCTGGGCCTTCACCAGGCCGAGGATCTCGGTACGGAAATCCTCGGGCCGGTCCGACCAGCGCAGGCCGCCCCGCGCGACATCCCCGAACCGCAGGTGGACCCCTTCGAACCGCGGCGAATACACCCATATCTCATGCGCCGGAACGGGTTTTGGCACGCCGGGCACGCGGTGCGGGTCGAGCTTGAGGGACAGGAACTCCCGCCGGCGGCCCGCCGCGTCGAGCCGGTAGGCATTGGTCCGCGAGGTCGCGGTGATCAGGCTGAGCAGGGTGCGCAGGATGCGGTCGGCATCCAGGCTGGTCACCGCGTCCAGCGCCACGGTGATGTCCGCGGCCAGATCGTCGGCCTCCATCCGTCGGCTTTCCGGATCGACAGGGCCGACCGCACCGCTCGCGGGCACCCGGTCCGGGTCGAACTGGATGCCGAAAAGCCGGGCCAGATCGGTGGTGAGCTTCGGGTTCGCGTTCAGCACCTGCTCGACATAGCGCTGCGTGTAGGGGGTTCCGATCTGCCGCAGGTAATGCGCGTAGGACCGCAGGACGGCGACTTCTCGCCAGTTCAGCCCGGCGGCCAGCACCAGCTGGTTGAAGCCGTCGATCTCCGACGCGCCGCTCCAGGCGGCGACGAACGCGTCGGTGAACCGGGAGCGCAGCTCGGGCGAACCGGCACCCTTGGACGCCTGTTCCTGCGGAAACCGCAGGCCGAAATCGTAGATGCGGGAGTGACTTCCGTCCGACAGCCGGACCTCGAAAGGCCGCTCGTCGAGTACCTCCGCGCCGAGGTTCTGCAGCACCGGGAGCGCCCGGGACAGTGTCACGGCCCCGCCGTTGACGTAGAGCTTGAGTCGCCAGTCCCCCACCCCGTCCTCGCCGGCGGGAGTCATGGTCAGCGCGAGGTCGTCCGGACCTTTCAGCCCATCCAGCAGGCGCAGGTCGGCGACCGCCTCCTCCGGCTGGTAACTCTCCTTGTACGCCTCGTCGAAGGCGTCGGCGTAGCGGGACAGCGCCCCGGCGGTGTCCAGGTCCTCGTCGCCGCCGACCACCGCCGCGACCAGCCGGTCCTCCCAGGTGCGGATCGTGCCGCGTAGCTGCTTGGTGAGCACCGTCAGGTCGGGCCGGACAATCGCGTCCGGATCGGTACTCACGGTGAAATGCACTGCAGCGAGCAAGGATTCGCCCACCCGGGCGGTGTACCTGATGCTCTTGCCGTGGAAGGCGTCGACCAGGATCTGCTGCATGGCCAGCCGGCTGCCGGTGGTGTACCGGTCCCTTGGCAGGTAGATCATCACGGAGATGAACCGGCCGAACGGATCGGGTTGCAGGAAGGCCCGCAGCCGGCGGCGGCTGGCCAGCTGCAGCACACTGCCGACAACTTCGACGACCAGATCGGGCTCGGCCCAGAACAGCTCCGCCCGAGGATAGGTGGCCAGCAGGTCCATCGCCCGCTGCCCGGTATAGGTGTCCGGCGCGGCACCGAGCGCGGCCAGTACCGACTGCACCGTCAGCCGCAGCACGGGCGTGGTGGTGACCTCGGCGTTCAGCGCCCGCGGGGTGAGCACCCCCTGGAACCGGTGTTCACGGATCACCGCCCCGTCGGGCACGAGGATCCGCACCCGTGCCTCGAACGGCGGCACGTCACGGGTCAGCACCGACCCGGTGGAGGCCTGGGTGAGCAGCAGGTGCGCGGGTTGATCGCCGTCGGCGGTGAGCAGGTGATCGTCCGGGATGTGCTGACCGTGATCGCGCAGAATGCCAAGGCCAGTGCCGTCGACCGGCGACAGCGGCTCGTCGGGGGTCCGGCCGCGGCGCTCGTAGCGGCGGTAGCCCAGGAACGTCATGTTTCCCGAGATGAGCCAGTACAGGAAGTCGGCGGTCTCGGAGACTTCCTGCGCCGAGCGGGGCGAGAAGGTGTTGCGCAGTTCGGCCGCGACCGCGGCCGCTGCGCCGGTGAGCGCTCCGCCGTCGTGCACGACGGCCCGGACGTCGGCCAGCGCCTGCCGCAGCACGTCCTCGATGGCCTCCGCGCGTTCGGCGTCGGAGAGGCGGTCGATCAGCACGTGCATCCAGGATTCTCGGACGGTGAAGGGCGACTCGACGCCGAGACCGGACTCGCCGGTGATCTCGAGCAGCTCGCCGGCCGCGTCCCGCTGGCTGATCAGGATGGGGTGCAGCACCCGGTGCACGGTGAGGTTGGCGCTGGTCAAGGTGCCGATGACGGATTCGACAAGGAACGGCATGTCGTCGTTGACGATATCGATGACCGTGCGGGTGTCGCTCCACCCGGCGGCGCCGTCGGGTGCGGCCGGCGGGTTGAACGCCCGGATCTTGACCTCACCGGGTGCGCGGTGCTGACCGACCCGCCAGTGCCGGTCGATGATGCTCAACACGTCCCGCGAAGACCGGGGCTGATCCTCGGTCGCTACCTGCCGGAAGTACGCGTCGATCAGCGTGGCGCGATCCGGTCGCTCGGCGGCCGCGGCCGCCACGGCA
>JBBQJM010000058.1:0-11839 GCA_038325895.1 Mycobacteriales bacterium | reverse complement strand
GAACACCTCACCGGATCTGGTGACCACGGTTGTCGATGAGACCGCGTACGCGGACAGCACGCTGAGGACGATGGCGATGGGGATGATCCAGATGATCCGGAACGCGGTGGTCACCCGGTCGAGTTTCTCGGGGTAGTCGATGTCGAGTCGGGCGGCGTAGAGCCCGGTGGGGGCGGTCATGGGTTGCTCCTCTGTTTGGCACGAGTGAGAAGGCGGTCCGGTGGCGGGGACGACGACCTTCCTGCAATAGCCGCGGATCAAGCATGTCCTACGCGGGGATGGCCTCGGCAGGCGGGTACCGACCGGCAGCCCCGCAGGAGTTGGGCGCGTCCGCGTGAGTTCATGAATTCGGATTCATGAACTAGCTGCACTAGTGCTCCGTGGCGGGACCGTCTCTTGGGTCGATGCGCCGGTCAGGATGCAGTCAATGATGTTCCGGCCAGGGCGGTGCCGACAGAAGGCGCAGGAATTCCTGCCCGGTTCGAAGGGACACTGAGACACGTGGTGGGTGACCGGGACGGCGAAGTATCGGGGTAGCCGGGGTTTTCGGGCGCGGGCTTCAGCGGGCGGCGATGGCTGTTTCCTGCTGTGCCGCGTGCTGTGTGGTCGTTCGGTGTTTGCGGAGTTGGCGGGCTGTCAGTCGAGGTGGGTAGTACTCGAGAAGCGCGTTGTTGAATTGTGCGCCGGTGATGATGGCCATCGCTGCGAAGTAGTAGAACAACAGAAAGGTGATGGGCGTGGCCAGCGCGCCGTAGGTCAGGCCGTGGCTGTAGACGTAGCTCAGGTACAGCCGCAGGCCCCCGCTGGCGACCATGAAGAAGACGGCGGCCAGCAGCGCGCCGGGCAGCCCGCGCCGCCAGGTGTGTTGGTGGCGGGGCGCGACCTTGTACAGCGTTGTCAGCAGCAGGATCAGCCCTATCGCGAGGCCCGGGTAGTACAGATAGCCGACAATGGAGGTCACCGTTGGCCGCCAGTCGGCGGGGAACACCCGGGGTAGTAGGTCGGGGCCGATGGCCAGCAGCGGCACGAGCAGGATCCCCGCAGCGAGGGCACCGACGTACAGGCCGAGCGCGAACAGTCTTTCCACCACAGGGTGGCGGAATTCGTGCTGGCAGTAAGCGATGGTGATCGCCTCGACGAACGCGGACATCGCCGAGGAGCCGGCCCACAGGCTGATGATCAACCCGACGGACACCACGTCGGATTGCCCGTTGTTCAAGATGGTGTCGACGGTGTTGCCGACCAGGTCGTCCGCGACTTCAGGGTTGAAAATCGTGTGCAGGAACATCGCGATCTGGGTGTGGATGTCGGTCATCGTCGATGGCCCGAAGTAGTGCGCGACGTACCCGACGAGACCGAGCAACGCCAGCAGCAGCGGTGCGGTCGACATCGCCGACCAGAACGCGGCCTGCGAACTCATCCCGAACAGTGAGTCACCCCAAGCCTTGCTCAGGGTTCGGGCGATGACCTTGCGCCAGCGGCGGCGAACGGGGGCGTTCGCGGTAGGCACCGGTCCGGTGCCATCCGGATGCCACGCGACGGTGGTGCGGGTGGTCGGTGCGGAAGCCGATCGCCCGGGTTCAGTCTGCTGATCGCGCGGGAGTATCGGGTCTTCGACGGGGTCGGCCGCTCGACCCCCTTCGTCCGATGGTCCGGTGTTGGCATAGCCACCAGGGTCAGACGGCTGGGGGCCGGCGTCGGCGCCATCCCCTGGCAAGTTCACCGCGCACCGGGCCACGGGTCAGGCCGTGGTGTACGAAACGGGGCGGTTGACCTGTCAGGCGTTGGAGCGTGGGGGTCTGTCGCGCGGTGTGTCGTCGCGTCGATCAATTCCCCGCGATTCATCTGCTGGATGTTGTCGGCGGTGACCACCAATGCTCTCCGTTCTGCCGCGGTGATGACATTTCCCTCTCACGGACAATTTGCCCGATCGCTCGGCGGCCAAAACCATCCGAGGCACCCGCGGGAGACTGTCACGGCGGGGTCGGACAGGCAACCAGTGTGGTTGATTGACGTCGCGTTCGGCCGGGAATCAGGGTTTCCAGCACGCGGCTGCGGCGGGGATGGCACCCGACCGCGCCTGGTTCCTTGCGGAGAAGTCGGTCACCTTCGGCAGCTGGCGATCGATCGACCGGACGGCCCACCTGCCTACGCGGCGCAGGTCGGTGGTCGATCCACGTCAGCTTCGTGGACGTCCCCTTCCTGCCGCTTCGCCCGGACGCGCCGATCTCGGGCTTGTTTCCGGCCACCTCGATCGATGCGGGGCTGATGTGGCGGATCGTCACCGAGTTGCTGCTCGCCTCCTTCGGCGAGACCCTGCAAGGGCCAATGGGTCGGATGTTCACGAGGTTGCCGGCGGTTATCCGGTTGTCACCGTTGGGGTGCCCGCACGCGCCCGCAGAGAAGGCTCGCAGCGCTGCGTGTGGAAGGGTTTCGCCCTGCGACAGGTGGGAGGTGTGCGGCGCGCAGAACACGTCGGTGCCGTCGATGTCCCGGCAGGGCCCGGAGCCGGACGCGGGCACCGCGAGCGGGCTGGCAACGCGGAAATTCGGCACCGAGTCGGCTGGGCATAACATCAACCAGCGGCGCCGGGTATCACGCCCGAGCGGTGAGCCAAAGGCAGGCGGATATGGACGACACGACGGCTCCGCAGACCGGGCCAATTCGCGACTCCATCGACGGCGACGACGAGTCCGCCCGCTTGTCCGCGGTGGGTGGACTGGTCGGGTTGCTCGATCTCGAGCAGTTGGAGGACAACCTGTATCGGGGGGTGTCGCCCGCGGAGTCCCCGGTCCGGGTGTTCGGCGGACAGGTCGCTGCCCAGGCGTTGATCGCGGCCGGCCGGACCGCGCCGAGTGATCGTCGGGTGCACTCGTTACACGCGTACTTCTTGCGCGGCGGAAGTCCACGCGATCCCATCGTGTATCAAGTGGACAGGGCCCGCGACGGGGCGTCCTTCACGACCCGCCGGGTGGTCGCCATCCAGCACGGTAAGCCGATCTTCACCATGTCCGCGTCGTTTCACATCGACGAGCATGGGGTCGATCACGCCGACCCCATGCCGACCGTTCCGCCACCCGAATCGCTGCCCACCTACGCTGAGCGGACCGCCACGATCCGCGATCGGATTTCCGCGTGGGGTCCGATACCGCCGTTGTTCGACATTCGTTATGTCGACGACCCGCCATGGTTGTCCCGGCTGGCAGAGCCGGAACCCCATGCGCACAACAGGGTCTGGTTCCGCGCCAATGCCACTCTGCCCGACGACGACCTGCTGCACGTGTGCGTGCTGGCCTACCTGTCCGATCTCACCCTGTTCTTCTCCGTGCTGGCCACGCAGGCGCTGGTGGCCCAGTTCGACAGAATGCAGATGGCGTCGCTGGATCACGCGATGTGGTTCCACCGTCCGTTCCGGACCGACGAGTGGGTGCTGTACGACATGACGTCGCCCAGTGCCTCGGGGGCGCGGGGTTTGGGGATCGGCCATTTCTACGACCGGAACGGGCGGATGCTCGCGACCGTCGTCCAGGAGGGGCTGATGCGGCAGCGCTGATCGTGCGAATCCCGCGCGTCGGTGACCCGACCCCCTCCTAAAGGACTGGTTGGTGCCTCCCAAAGGCGGTGATCGGCGCAGACCGGCGCCGCTCCTGATCCGCAACCTGCGGTATTCCTCCGAACGGATGCCCTGATGCACCGTCATCGGAAACTGTCCAGCCACGTCGCGGACCGCTGCGGACGCGATGTCCATGCCCGTGACAATCCGGGCGCGCGAAACCAGGGCGCTGACGATGGACTCCATGTCCTCGTGCAACCCGACGGTGGGCGGAGCGGCAGCCACCTCTCAACTCTCACCCGTGCGGGCCGACAACGCCAACCGCACGCTGAGCCGAGTCGGTCGCGGGTACGGTCGACGTCCGGCCGAAGGACGTGATGGGGCTCCGGGATGTCACGGCCCTCAGGCAGGGCAGGTCGATCGACCGCGTGAGCGGAACTGCACCGGCCCGGCGGAACTGGACGCGGTTCACGCGCAGGATCGGCCTCACCGTGCCTCAATGCGGACCGGAAGCCCCTTCTTCGGCGGTCCACGTCGCGGAGTTGAATCGGCGGGTATGAAACTCAACCGCTCCATTCCAGCCGCCACGGTCATCCCGGTTCTGATCTACCCCGACGTCCGCGAGGCTGTCGCCTGGTTGTCTGCTGCGTTCGGGTTCGTCGAACGCGTGCGGATCGGCGAGAACCACCGCGCGCAGCTCCGGTTCGGCGCGGTGATCGTCGGCGACGTGCGTGACGATCGCCGGCCTCCCCGGCCCGGCGAGGTCACGCACTCGGTGATGGTGCGCGTGGACGATGCGCGCGCCCACTGCGAGCGTGCCCGGGCCCACGGCGCACGGATTCTGATGGAACCGACCGACTTCGACTACGGCGAAAGGCAATTCACCGCCCAGGCCCCCGCGGGCCACCGGTGGACGTTCTCCGAAACTCTCGCCGATATTGCTCCAGAGGAATGGGGCGGGGAATCCGTCCGCCCCGATTGATCGGAACGATCGTCACCGGATCGCCAACGGACGATCCGAGGTGGTGGCGAACCGCTCGCCTCCGCTGCGACGACCCGGGACCTTGCCCCCGCGGGTTGCCCACACCGCGGCACCGCGACACCGCGACAATGCTGCAGTGTATTTCGGTGGCCTTTGTCGTAGAAGGTATCGAGTTCCCCGGCCAGGGGGTGGCCAGGGGGGCGTCGGCGATGAACACGGTCGCCGGCTATAGCCGGGTGTCGAAGGAGTCGCAGAAAACGTTGTCGTTGAAGGTTCCCTGGAACGTCGACTTGCCCATGATCTTCTGAATGGTGGCGTGGATTGCCTCCGAGGTGTCGGCGTGTGCGTTGATGGCGGTCTTCACCATCGGTACGTCGATCAGATGATTGGGCTGGGTCAGCGACACGAATACTGTGGGGACTTCGGTTGCATACCAGGGGATTTCCGCCGCCATGGGGGTTGACCACTTGATTCTGATGGCCGCCTCCTGAGCGAAACCCTTGACGTTGGCGAAAATGAAGGCCGCGTCATAATTGTCGGCATAGTCGCCGCGGGCCTCGTCGGAGATCACGGACATGAAGTCGAAGCCGGTTTCCCCGGCGGCCTGACGTTGCGCGGCAGTTCTGAACACGTGCACCTTGAAACCCTGCGCCTCGAGTTCGTCCCGAACGGTGTCGAGGTAGCCGAGTGCATCTGTGCGGGTGAAGTCGCTGCCGCCGGACACTCCGTACAGCCGGATACGTGGGTGGGTGTCGGGGGTGATCGGCAGGTTGTGCTGGGTGTCCTTGAGCAGAGTGACGGTTTTGTCGGCGATCGCCGCGGCGACCGCGTGATGTTGCTTGCTACCGAGAACGGCCAAGGCCTCCGGTCCGGGCACGATGTCCGCGCGGGCGGTCCGATGCAATCCCAACGAAGCCTTCAATGCGAGGATGCGTTCCAAGGCGTCCTGCAGTCGTCGCTCGGTGATGATGCCGTTGCGGTAGCCGTCCAGCATGTATCCGAAGTCTTCATCGGGGTCGCGGAAGAACAGGAACATGTCGCAGCCCGCGGCGATGGTGGTGGGCACCAGCTCTCGGCGTTTCATGGCCTGGGTCAGGCCGATCATCTGGGACGCGTCGGTCAGGATGAGACCGTTGAACCCCAGTTCGCCGCGGAGCAGGTCCTGCAGCAGCTCCGGTGACAAAGTGGCCGGCCGGATCTCGGAGTCGGTGATGCTGGGGCGGTATTTCCGGGACAGTTCCGGGGCGCCGATGTGGCCGACCATGATGGATTGGACGCCGTAGTCGATCAGTTCCCGATAGACCCGGCCGTAGGTGTGGTTCCACTCGTCGGCCGCCAAGGTGTTGTAGGACGTGACCACATGCTGGTCCCGCTCGTCGATGCCGTCACCGGGGAAATGCTTCATCGCGCAGACCATATTGTGGGCGGTGATGCCGTCGAAGTATTCCTTGGCCCGTTCGATGACGACGTCCGGGGTGTTGCCGAAGGCGCGGGTGGAGATGACCGTGTTGCGCCAGTTGTAGTGGATGTCGACGATCGGGGCGAACGCCCAGTTGCAGCCGATGGCCTGACATTCGGCGCCGGCCACATCGCCCATGTCCCGGGCGAGCGACTTGTCCGGGTGCGAGCCCGCCTGCAGGTGGGTGCAGACGAAGGTGCCGTCGTTGCTGCTGCCGAAGCCGCCCATTTCCGGGTTCGACGCGATCAGTAGCGGGACCTTCGACTTCGATTGGGCGTAGCGGGCGTGATCCTGGATCTCGGCGGAGTCGCCGGAGCGGTATCGCATTCCACCGACGTGGTACTTGCCGAGGATGTCATCGAGGTATTCGGGGGTGAACTCATTGTTGTGGTTGATGAACAGCTGTCCGATCTTCTCTTCCAGCGTCATCGCGTCGATGGTGGCGTGCACCCAGCTGATGGCGTCGTGATCCAGGTTGAACGGCTTGGCGGACAGGTCGACCATTGCGGGCTCCTTGGTTGTTGCTGATCTCCGAGCTGGGCGGGGTGATAGCAGCATGGCCCGAGCCAACGGATGGCAGCAATCGGTTGCCATGAATTGCCTCGGAGTTCCCGGCGGCCTGATCGTCGTGCTCTGTTGTCTGTTGGCTCATTCCCTCGCGGCTGCTGATGTTCGGGTGAGGGGGCGACGCCGGGGTCGTCGGGCGGTGGAGGCGCGTTCCACCAGCCTGGTGGGTAGCACCATGGGCTCACTGGCCCGGGGGCGGGCGCCGTTGATAATGGCAAGCAGGTTGTGGACGGCGGTACCGCCAAGTGCGTGCAGGGGTGCGGCAATGGTGGTCAGTCGCGGGGTGATGAGGTCGGCGGCGAGGATGTTGTCGAAGCCGATGATGCTGACGTCGTCGGGGACGACGATGTCCATAGCGGTCAGCCCGCGGATGATTCCGATGGCCAGTTGGTCGTTGTAGGCCAGAATGGCCGACGGCGGTTTGTGTCTCAGATCGGAGGCCGCCTGTTCGCCGCCGGCAACGTTCGGTGTGTAGGGGCCTGAACGGCGGGTCTGTAGCCCGTGGTCGGCGGCGGCTTCGCGGAGTGAGCGCCATCTGATGCCATCGGCCCAGGATGCCTCCGGCCCGGCGACGTAGGTGATGGTGTTGTGGCCCAGGCCGGCGAAGTGCTCGGCGGCCTGGCGTGCTCCATGTGGATTGTCGGTGACCAGGCTGGGCACGTCCGCCACCGCTCGGTTGAGCACGATCATCGGGCGTTGTTTGGCGGTCATTCGAATTGCGGAATCGGACATGCGACTGCTGGCCAGCACGATTCCCTCCACAATAGGGATGGCCCGGTCCAGCGCCTCCCGTTCCAGCACATCGGATTCCTGCGCATCGGCGAGCAGCATGGTGTACCCGGCTTCAGCTGCGGCAGCCTGTGCGCCGCGGATGATCTCGAAGTAGAACGGGTTGGTGATGTCAGAGATGATCACCGCAATCATCGACGTGCGGCCCGTCGGCAGCGCCCGCGCGAGGGGATTGGTGCGGTACCCGAGGGCTTGGGCGGCCGTGCGGATGCGTTCGGCCGTCTCGGCGTTGACCCGTCCCGGCCGGGAGAATGCCCTGGACACAGTGGACGCGGCCACTCCGGCGGCTTTCGCCACGTCGTAGATGGTCGGTGGACGCGGCGGCAGAGACGGCGGCTCCACGGTCACGGGCAAGCCCCTCGATGATGTGCGGTCCCTGAACTGAAGTAAACGCCGGAACGCAACAAGCGGCAACCGCTTGCAGCAGGGACAAGTGCGGAGATGTAATGCAGCAGCATGAGGCGCCGTTGTCGTCGGGAAGGGTGGGAAGCTGACAAGGTGATGATCCACAACATGCCAATGGCGGAACCCGGCGGCGGAGATCAGTCCGCCGCCGATGTCGTCGCCCGGATCAGCTACCTGCTGGCGGGTGTCGGCCGGCTCGGGGTGGCGTTTTCCGGTGGGGTCGATTCGTCGGTGCTGTTGGCCCTCGCTGTCCGTGCGCTGGGAGCGGACCGGGTCGTCGCGATTCTCGGGGTGTCGCCGAGTCTGGCCGCCGACGAACGGGCGGCCGCCCACCGGGTTGCCGACATGATCGGTGCCAGACTCGTCGAGGTCATCACTCACGAGGGCGACCGACCGGCATACCGAGCCAACGGACCGGACCGCTGTTTTCACTGCAAGGACGAACTCTTCACGCGCATCGGCGACGACGTCGCCCGCGTGTACGGGTTGGACACGATGGCCTACGGCGAGAACGCCGACGACGCCGTGCGCCCGGACCGACCTGGCGCACGGGCTGCGGTCGACCATCGGGTGTTGCGGCCGCTGGCGGAAGCCGGCCTGGACAAGGCCGCGGTCCGCCGGATTGCCCGCGCCTGGTCCCTGCCGTGCGCCGACAAGCCGGCTGCGCCATGTCTGGCGTCCCGTATTCCGCATTTTCAGGCCGTGACACCGCAGAAGCTGCAGCAGGTCGAGCAGGTCGAAGCGGCCCTGCACCGGCTGGGGTTCGGTGAGCTGCGGGTGCGGCACCACGGCGAGGTTGCCCGCATCGAACTGGCCCCGGATGACCTGCTGCGTGCGGTAAGTGACCCCCTGCGGATACAGGTACGATCCGCCGCACTGGCAGCAGGATTCCGTTTCGCCGCCGTCGATCTCGCCGGCGTGCAATCCGGTGCGTTCACCCTGCCGTTGGTGCAGGTGTCCCATGGATGAGTACGTCGACCCACCGGAACTGGTGGTTTTCGCAGCTCTCGATCACGACCGGTTGCGGCGGCGTGGTTATCCGGAGGCGGTCTACTGCGAGGGCAAGTCGCCCGAGCAGATCATGGTGATCGCGGCGGCCGTGCGTGATCGGCCCGGTGTCACGCTGTTCACCCGGGCCGACCCCCAGCATGCCAAGGCGGTGCTGACGGAGCTGCCGGATGCCTTTTATGACGTCGATGCCGGGCTGCTGGCCTGGCCTGCCGCACGACCTGCCCCGACCGGCGGGCTGGTCGTGGTCGTGTCCGCGGGCACCTCGGATCTGCCGGTGGCCCGGGAGGCCCAACTGGTGGCCGAGTACCTGGGCAGAGCCACGGAGTTCGTGGTAGACGTCGGAGTCGCCGGGCTACACCGGGTTCTCGGCCGGCTCGACCTGTTGCGCCGGGCCAGGGTGATCGTGGTGGCCGCCGGGATGGACGGTGCGCTGCCCGGCGTCGTCGCCGGGTTGGTCTCCGCCCCGGTCATCGCGTTGCCCACCTCGGTGGGCTACGGCGCCTCGTTCGGTGGGATCGCGGCGTTGCTGACGATGCTGAACGCCTGCGCCCCGGGGGTGGCGGTGGTCAATATCGACAATGGTTATGGCGCAGGACATCTCGCAGCGCAGATCGCTGCACCGGCCAAGGACGACGCGTGACCGGTGCCGCCCGGCACGTCTGGGTGGATGCCTCCGCCGGAGTCGCCGGCGACATGCTGCTGGGTGCTCTCGTGGACGCCGGCGCCGACCTCGGAACGGTCCGGTCAACCATCGATGCCGTCATCCCCGGCGCCGTGCGGCTCACCAGCACCGCCGTGACCAGGGCGGGTCTGCGGGCCACCAAGATCGATGTCGAGGTCCTCGCCGCCGACCCGCCGCACCGCACCTGGCGAACCATTCACGACCTGCTGTCCATGGCCGACGTTCCGGCGCAGGTACGGGAGATGGCAGTGGCCGTGTTCGACAGGCTGGCCGCCGCGGAGGCCCACGTCCACGGGATCCCGGCCGCCGACGTGCATTTTCACGAGGTCGGGGCGTTGGACTCCATCGCGGACGTGGTCGGCGTGTGTGCGGCGTTGCACGACCTCGATGTCGCGAGGCTCACCGCGGGAGAGGTCGCGGTCGGTTCCGGACGGGTCAGGATCGCCCATGGCGACATTCCCGTCCCGGTACCCGCGGTTGTCGAACTCGCCAGGGGGTGGCGAATCCGGGCGGCGGGTTCCGGTGAGCTCGCCACCCCCACCGGAATGGCGTTGATCACCGCATTGGCCGCGGAATGCGTTGACCTGCCTTCGCTGTCGATCCTGAAGGTCGGTGTCGGCGCCGGAACCCGGGACACCGTGGGCACCCCCAACGTCGTGCGGGTCCTGCTCGGCCGACCGGGCCGCCAGGACGCTGGTGGGGACGACGGGGGCGGGAACCAGGAGGCGATGCTGGTCCTGGAGGCCAACGTCGATGACTGGGACCCGCGGCTCTGGCCGGGGGTGCTGACCGAACTGCTGGCCGGCGGTGCGGCCGATGCGTGGTTGACACCGATTGTGATGAAGAAGGGCCGCCCCGCCCACACCCTCTCTGTGCTTGCCCGGCCCGAGCAGGCGCCTGCGTTGCGCGAGGTGATGTTCCGGCAGACCAGCACGATCGGGATCCGGCAAGGCAGCTGGCAACGGTTCGCCCTTCCGCGGATCTTCGTCACCGTTGACGTCACCGGCGGGCCGGTGGCCATCAAGGTCGCCCACCGCGGCGGGGTGATCGTCCGCGCCACCCCGGAGTTCGACGACGTGTCCGCGGCGGCCTCGGTGGCCGCGATGCCGCCCAGCACGGTGCTGGCGGAGTCGATCGCCGCAGCCTGGCGCGCTGGGCTGCGGCCGGGTGAACTCCTTCCTGCCTCTGTCACCGCAGCTGATGGGTTACCCCACAACGCTGGCGACCCGGTCGGCTGAGGTCCGCACTTGGGACTGTTCGGCCACCTGCTGACGGCAGCGCCTTTTCCTCGAACACCGAGAATCACCGGGCGGAGGTGCCGATGACGCCCTCGGGTGGGCGGAGCCTATGGGTCGACGACCCTTCGTGCGGGACGAGGTGGAGCCGCCGGATGATGTCGGCGGCCTCCTCGGCGGGACGTCGCCCGACGTCGACGACCAGGGTGTCCTCGTCGGGGCCTGGTGGTTCCAGCGTGGTCAGCTGCGAGTCCAGCAGAGTGGGTGGCATGAAATGGTCGTTGCGGGCAGACAGCCGTTGCCCGATCTGGTCCTTGGAGCCGGCGAGGTGGACGAAAACGACGTTCGGGCCGCGCATCCGGTCCCGGTAGCTGCGTTTGAGCGAGGAACAGGTGATGATCCCGGGGCTTCCGGCAATGGTGTGGTCGGTGATCCACGCGGCCACGGTGTCCAACCACGGCCACCGATCATCGTCGGTCAGCGGCTGCCCGGAAGTCATCTTGGCGACATTCGCGGGCGGGTGCAGGTCGTCGCCCTCTTCCAGGTCCCATCCCAATTCGCCGGCGAGAATCCCAGCAACCGTTGACTTTCCGGATCCGGAGACCCCCATGATGACGAGGACTGGTTGTTGCCCATCGATGTTTTCAGTCATGACATTCTCCGGTTCGCTCGCTCGGTTGCCCAGTGAGGTTTCATCGGGGCGGACTGCTCCTTGGGTGTCCCAGCCGGGCTCAGAAGAGCTCGGCGGCGCCCAATGCAATGAGGTCACGCACGGACCGCAGTGCGGTGAGCGGTAGTCCTGCACGATCTTGTCGAAGTCGCTGCACAGCGAGTCGCCGGGTACACCCTCGGCCACCTCGAGCGCGACCGACAATGCCGCGATGTCCATGCCGCGATGTCCATGCCCAGTTCGGTTCGGGCCCGGTCCAGTTCGGTCACGTTGTCCTCGGTCATCAGGATCTGCGAGATCTCGACAGCGTGGTACCCGATCGCGCTGACCTTACGGAGCGTTTCGTAAGCCCCCACCTCGGCGAAGCTGTCTTTCAACATCATCGCCTGCACGCCGATCTTGGTCATGGTCTTCCTCCGATGCCTGCCGGTCCCGGTCGGATCGGGCGGCGCAATTCGCCTCCAGCCGACGTCCTGAGCTGAGGGC